>NZ_DASWOM010000029.1:0-2371 GCF_036398755.1 Acerihabitans sp.
AAGTTGGCGTCCGCCCAGATATAGATGATGTGCGAGGCAAAAAAGGCGCAGATAAGCAGGATGGCCACCGGCTTGCCGATTTTGCGCCGGTTAAGGCTGCGCAGCTTTTGCCATGACCAGGTGCCGAACAGCATTTCAACCAGGAAGATAATGGGGATGCCGATAAACAACAGCTGCCAGTCGCGCGCCAGTTCGCCCTCGTCGGGGTTGACCACCAATTCCCATACCACCGGGTTAAGGTGCAGGTGGAAACGGGTAAACACCTCGGTATCCACCAATAGCAGCGTTAGCCCGGCGGTGGCGAGTATGGCCGACAAAAAGCGCAGCAGGCGCTGCGACATCACCATAAAGGTCAGCGGGAAGATAATCAGCAGGTAAAGGGTAAAACCGATAAAGCTGAAGTGGCCGAGCCAACTGGTGAACGCGTAAATGCGGCCCAGCAACGAGCCTGGCCAGTCGGCGACAAATAGATAACGGCTGCCAAGCCCAAGGCTAAGCAGAATGTTGAAGAGGGCGAACCAGTGACCCCAACTGATCATTTGGGAAACTTTGTCACGGTAGCGCTGGCTATTTGTCACCATAAATCAGTCTTGGCAGCTAATTAATGCGTGTCGTGAGTCCGGATCGAGGAAAGTAATGCCTCGCCGAAGGAATTTGCCAGGGTTTTGCGCTGTTCCGGCGCCACGCTGGTGTTTATCACATGAGTAATCATATTACCCAAAACCATCAGCGACAAATCGGTTGGCGTACGATGCTTTTCCAGCACCGCAGACAGTTCGCCCAGCAATGTTTCAACCTGCTCGTCGCTATAACGGGATGCTTGCGGCATAATATAGTCTTAGTAATCTGTTAAAGTCCGCTATCTTACCGTATCAACTCCGCTTTTTCCGCTTTTTTATCGCTTTTCAACCGGCCCGCCCCTGCGCAATGTGCTGCGCCGACGCAACACCGGTTGAGCTGGGGGCTATTCGGTGTTTGAATACGCATCTGGCCCGAAGGAGAATAAATCATGAGTCTGGATATTGACCAGATAGCGTTGCATCAGCTTATCAAACGCGACGAGCAAACGCTGGAATTGGTATTGCGCGATTCGCTGTTGCCCCCCGGCGCGGCGGTGGAAGAAATGATGGCGGAGCTGCACCGGGTATACAGTGCGAAAAACAAAGCCTATGGACTGTTCAATGACGGCAGCGAGCTGGCCTCGGCGCTGCGCGGCTGCCGCAAGGGTGAGGACGACTTCCTGGCGTTTACCCGCGCCGCCACCGGCAGGCTGCGCGACGAACTGGCCAAATATCCTTTTGCCGAAGGCGGTATCGTCCTGTTTTGCCAGTACCGCTACCTGGCGGTGGAATATTTGCTGATCGCGGTGCTTAACAGCCTGAGCAGCATGCGGGTGAATGAGCAGCTCGATATCAGCAGCACCCATTACCTGGATATCAACCATGCCGATATCGTGGCGCGTATCGATCTGACCGAATGGGAAACCAATCCGCGCTCCACGCGTTACCTGACGTTCCTGAAGGGCAGGGTGGGCCGTAAGGTATCCGATTTCTTTATGGATTTCCTCGCCGCCAGCGAAGGACTGGACACCAAGGCGCAAAACCGCGGACTGCTGCAGGCGGTGGATGACTATTGCGCCGATGCCCAGCTCGACAAAAGCGAGCGGCAGAATGTGCGCCAGCAGGTCTACAGCTACTGTAAGGATCAGCTGTCGTCCGGCGAGGAGATCCAGGTGGCCGAATTGTCCGGGACCTTGCCGCCGGTGGGCGATAAAACCTTCCAGGCATTTTCCAGCGGAGCGGGTTATGAGCTGGAGGAGAGTTTCCCGGCCGACCGGAGCACCCTGCGCCAGTTGACCAAGTATGCCGGCAGCGGCGGCGGTGTTACGCTGAATTTTGACGCCCAGCTGCTGGGCGAGCGTATTTTTTGGGACCCGGCCACCGACACCCTGACCATTAAAGGCACGCCGCCGAATCTGCGCGATCAGCTTACGCGCCGCCAGAACGGGGGCAGCTAGCGCTCGCCCTTGGACACGCCGGGTTTGATATCCTATGCCGGCTCGGTGATGCAAAAAAAAACGCCGCGTGAGCGGCGTTTGGCGTTTTTTTTATCGTATCGGTTTAAACGCGATTATACGCGGACAAAGTCGATATGGGTCAGTTTCGGTTTGAACGGATGACGTTGTACCGCCTGAACCTTAACCTTGGTTTCCGCGCCGTCGATAACCAGCGATAATTCGTCGCTGTAGAAACCCGGTTTAGTCTGGGTGTTCAGCACGATTTCGTGGTCCATCTCGATAGAGATCGGCGCTTCAGTGCCACCATAAACGATGGCAGGAAACTTATTCGCTAGACGCAGGCGGCGGCTCGCA
>NZ_DASWOM010000030.1:0-23966 GCF_036398755.1 Acerihabitans sp.
CACACCTTGCGGCGCCAGAACCTAAATCTGGTGCGTCTACCAATTTCGCCACTCCCGCAAAGTATGGTGGCTACGACGGGAATCGAACCTGTGACCCCAGCATTATGAGTGCTGTGCTCTAACCAGCTGAGCTACGTAGCCTTCCTTCCGCGTGACCATCATTCGGCGTTGCGGGGCGCATTATGCGTAGTTGCAGAAATTCAGTCAACACCTTTTTTCGGTAATCGGGCTTCGCGCATGCTGTTTGTCTGGCTTATGAGCAACCTGATGATAAAAACCGCATAAGGCCCGATTTTACCTATTCAAACAAATAAAAATCGGGCCGCAAAGGCCCGATTCATGCTGCAACCAACACCAGACCCAAGTCAGGCGTGTTAAAGGGAGAGCGTGCCGATAGCTTTAGTACGCGGACTGATGCACGCCCACCGCGCGTCCCGACGGATCGTCCATGTTTTTAAACGACTCATCCCATTCGATGGCCTTCGCCGAGGAACAGGCCACCGACGGGCCTCCCGGCACGCATTCCGCCGCGCTCGGCAGCGGGAACAGCTCTTCGAAGATCTCGCGGTAAAAATACGCCTCTTTCGAGTTCGGCGTATTATAAGGAAAACGGAAATGCGCGTTAGCCAACTGCTGGTCGGAAATCTGCTTGCCGGCCACTTCCTTCAACGTGTCAATCCAGCTATACCCCACGCCGTCGGAAAACTGCTCTTTCTGCCGCCAGGCTATGCTCTCCGGCAGATAAGACGCAAAGCACTCGCGCAGCACATGCTTCTCGATTTTACCGTGGCCGCACATCTTATCCTGCGGGTTGATACGCATCGCCACATCAAGGAAGTTTTTATCCAGGAACGGCACCCGCGCCTCCACGCCCCAGGCGGACATCGCCTTATTGGCGCGGGCGCAATCGTACATATGCAGCGCCTGCAGCTTACGCACCAACTCTTCATGGAACTCTTTGGCGTTGGGCGCCTTATGGAAATAAAGATAGCCGCCGAACACCTCATCGGCGCCCTCGCCCGACAGTACCATCTTAATGCCCATCGCCTTGATCTTGCGCGACATCAGGTACATCGGCGTCGAGGCGCGGATGGTGGTGACGTCATAGGTCTCGATGTGGTAAATCACGTCGCGGATGGCATCCAGGCCTTCCTGCACGGTGAAATGCACTTCATGATGCACGGTGCCCAGATGGGTTGCCACTTCCTTGGCGGCGCGCAGATCGGGCGAACCTTCCAGGCCGACGGCAAAAGAGTGCAACTGCGGCCACCAGGCCTCGCTGCGCGCGCCGTCTTCAACCCGGCGGGCGGCATACTTTTTGGTGATGGCGGAGATAACCGAGGAATCCAGGCCGCCGGAAAGCAGCACGCCGTATGGCACATCGGACATCAGGTGGCTTTTTACCGACTCTTCCAGCGCGTCGCGCAGCGCCGCTTTGTCGGTGACGTTGTCCTTTACATTGTCATAAGAGAACCAGTCGCGGGTGTAATATTCGCGGATTTCGCCGTCCCGGCTCCACAGATAGCTTCCCGGGGGGAATTCTTTAATGCTGCGGCACACCGGCACCAGCGCCTTCATTTCCGAGGCGACATACAGCGTGCCGTTCTCATCATGACCCATATACAACGGGATAATGCCCATATGGTCGCGGCCAATCAGGTAGGCGTCTTTCTCGGTATCGTAGAGGATAAAGGCAAACATGCCGCGCAGCTCGTCGAGAAACGCCGGTCCTTTTTCCTGGTACAAGGCCAGGATCACCTCGCAATCGGAGCCGGTCTGGAACGCATAACGATCGCCCAGCTCCTGGCGCAGCGCCTGATGGTTATAGATTTCGCCGTTCACCGCCAGCACATGGGTATGGGCGGCGTTATACAAAGGCTGCGCGCCGGTATTCACATCGACGATGGACAGCCGTTCATGGGCCAGGATCGCCTGGTCGCTGGCAAAGACCCCCGACCAGTCGGGACCGCGATGACGCATCAGGCGCGACATTTCCAACGCGGTTTTACGCAGTTCGCCCGGATCCGATTTTAAATCCAGTACTCCAAAAATTGAACACATTCTCTTTTCCTCACGCCGGTCTTTAGGCAAATGCTTGGCTGTTGACATCGATTTAGCACTAAAATGGCACCATTATTCAAGATCAATCAATGAAAAAAGCCATGATGCTGGTGATAATTCAATTTAATAGCGGTAATTATGAATAACCGTCAATAAAACAGCGGAATTGGCCGTTAAATTTGACCGATCGTGAATGGGGTAAAAGGTCAAAAACCGCCAATCAGCTGTTTTCCAGCAGGCGCTGCAGTAAAACGCCGTTAAGCATTGCGCGTTTCACCAAGGCGAAGGCGCCGATGGCCGAGCCGTGATCCAGGGCGGATATCACCACCGGCAGGTTTTGGCGAAAACCCACCAGCACCTGATTGTCGATGCAGCGCTGCACCGCCGGCAGCAATACCTTATGGGCTTCGGTGATCTCACCGGCCAGCACCACTTTTTGCGGATTGAACAGGTTGATGGCGATCGCCACCGCTTTACCCAGGTGATGGCCCACCTGTTCGATGACTTCGCAGGCCAGCGTATCGCCGCGGTTGGCGGCTTTGCAAATGGCGCCGATCTGGCAATTATCCAGCGTCAGCCGGCTGGGGTAGCCCTGTAATAGCAGGTGGCGCACCCGCTTTTCAATGGCGCCGTTGGCGGCGATGGTCTCCAGGCAGCCGAAATTTCCGCAATGGCAGCGCTCGCCCAATGGGTCGACCTGGATATGGCCGATCTCCCCAACGTTGCCGTTGCTGCCGAGAAAAATCTGGCCATTGACCAGGATCCCGGCGCCGGTGCCACGGTGCAAACGAACCAAAATGGAATCCGCACAGTCCTGGGTCGCACCAAAATAGTGCTCGGCCAGCGCCAGGCTACGGATATCGTGGCCGACAAACGCAGGCAGGTGAAAGCGTTTTTGTAAATTCTCCACCAGCGGCCAGGCGCTAACGTTGATATGCGGCATATAGCGCACCACACCGGAATAGGGATCCACCAGGCCGGGCAGGATCACCGAAATGGCGATAAGCTCGCGGCTTTTACGCTGGATCTGCTCCAGAAAACGGGTAATGGCGCTAAACAGCGCCGCTTCCAGCCCCTGCTGGGTGCTTTCCGGTAGCGGGATAAACTCTTCATACAGGGATTTACCGGTGAGATCGTAGAGGGTAATGGTGGTGTCATGGCGGCCGAGACGCACGCCGATCGCCTGGAAGGCGCGGGTTTCGGCGACGATGGAAATGGCCCGCCGCCCACCGGTGGACGCTTGCTGATCCACCTCGCGGATAAGCCCACGCTCCAGCAGTTGGCGGGTGATTTTGGTGATGCTGGCGGGGGCCAGCTGGCTTTGTTCGGCAATCTGGATGCGTGAAATCGGCCCCGACATATCGATCAGGCGGTACACCGCAGCGCTATTGAGCTGTTTGACCAGGTCAACGTTTCCTATCGGGGCGTGTCCGCCTGGGGTCATCGGTTTGTTACTCGCTCATCAGAAAACTTCGTCGCCATTAACGATAGTCTTGGTTATCCGGTAATCGTGGGTAAACGCCGTCAGGTTAGCCACCTTGCCTGCCTGCAAAGTACCCAACTGCGCCGCCACGCCCAAGGCCTGGGCCGGGTAAAGCGTCGCCATGCGCAATGCTTCATCCAGCGCGATGCCGCAAAACGCCACGCTGTTGCGCACCGCTTCTATCATCGTCAGCGCCGAACCGCTCAGGGTACCGTTTTCATCCAGACACAGGCCGTCACGGTAGTATATTGTTTTACCGGCAAAAATGAACCGATCAATCTGGTTATCGGCGCCGGCGGGCGCGGTGGCGTCGGTGACCAGCACCAGTTTATCGCCCTTGATGCGCTTGGTGTTGCGGATATTGGCGTAATTCACGTGCAGGCCGTCGGCGATAATGCCGCAATACAGCGTCGGTGTATCATATATGGCGCCGATAAGGCCGGGTTCGCGCCCGGTGAGCGGCGGCATGGCGTTGAACAAATGGGTGGCGAAGCTGACACCGGCGGCAAAACCCGCTTTCGCCTGCTCATAGGTGGCGTTGGAATGACCGGCCGAGACCATGATGCCCGCCTGGCTCAACCGGCGGATAACACCGGCATCGACCTGTTCCGGCGCCAGCGTAAGCTGGGCGATGACATCGGCGTTGGCGCACAGATATTCCACCATTTCGGCCGAGGGTTTGCGCATCAGCGCCGGATCGTGGGTGCCTTTTTTAACCGGATTCAGATAAGGGCCTTCCAGGTGCAGGCCCAGCGCCTGGTGCTTGTGCTGCGCCAGGAACGCGCGCATCACCTCGACGGCGCGGCGCATAAACGCATCGGTGCTGGTGATCAGGGTGGGTAAAAAACTGGTACAGCCCGATTTGACATTGGCGCGCTGCATGGTTTCCAATGTTTCCACCGACAGGGCGTCCAGGGAATCATTAAACTGCACGCCGCCGCAGCCGTTAAGCTGCAGGTCGATAAACCCCGGAGCCAGGATGGCGCCGTCGAGGTCGCGCCGTTCAATATCCGCCGGCAGCGAATCCAGCGGACAAACCGCGTCTATCGCGCCGTCATTGATGATTACCGCATGCTGTTCAAGGACTTGATGGCCGGTAAATATCCGGCCGTTGGTTAATGCGTACATCGTTCGCTCCCGGTTTCAATCAGCTGTTTTTCAGGCTCAGGGTACTGGCGGCTTCCAGTTCACGGAAATATTTCACCGTTTTCACTTTCAGTTCCATGGTGGACGGTTCGTCGCAGACCATTACCGCTTTAGCATGAAGCTGCAGACAACTTATTGTCCACATATGATTCACGTTGCCTTCCACCGCCGCCTGCAATGCCTGGGCCTTATTGTGGCCGATAACCAGAATCATCACTTCCTCGGCGTCCAGCAGGGTGCCGACGCCGACGGTCAGGGCAAAACGCGGCACCTGTTCGATATCGTTATCAAAGAAACGGGAATTGGCCCGGCGGGTTTCCAGGGTCAATGTCTTGACGCGGGTGCGGGACGCCAGGGACGAGGCCGGTTCGTTAAAGGCGATATGGCCGTCGTTGCCGACGCCGCCCATAAACAGCTGGATCTTGCCGTATGATTTGATTTTTTCTTCATAGCGGCGGCATTCCGCGTCGATATCATCGGCGTTGCCGTTAAGCAGATTGATGTTTTCCTTGGGAATATTGACATGGTCGAAAAAATTGCGATGCATAAAGGTGTAATAACTCTCCGGATGGGCGGCGGGCAGGCCGACATACTCATCCATGTTGAACGTTACCACGTGCTCGAAGCTGATTTGGCCCGCTTTATGCATCTCGATAAGGGATTTGTAAGCTTCCAGCGGCGTGCTGCCGGTGGGCAGTCCGAGGATAAACGGACGCTCCGCGGTGGGTTTGAAGGCGTTGATGCGCTCGACGATATGACGGGCGGCCCATTTGCCTACATCGGCGGCGGTTTCTAACGGAATAAGTCTCATGACTGACCTCTTTGATAGATAAAAACAGGTGTCCGCAACGGTATTTACAGTATAGCGTTGGCGCAGTGGCATAAAACAACAGGGGCTACGGCGCTCCGACCGGACGGAAGAAGTATAGGTTGATTATTCGTGTTGCAAAATAAGTTTGACATATTTAGTAGAATAAGTCACAAATCGTACCGGTTCAAGGTGATTCTAATCACATATTATCCGTAATTAATTTGCGTTGAAAATTAAACTTTCTACACTGCGTATGAACGGCTTCGTCAGGCGCGGTTTTTAGCAGGCAAGGGTTAGACAGCCCATATTGTGGGTTGATCGATAAGGTCAAAAGGGGAATCAAGGTGAATATACTCAGTTATCTTCAAAAAATAGGCCGCGCATTGATGGTGCCGGTGGCAACATTGCCCGCCGCCGCCATCCTGATGGGCGTCGGTTACTGGATAGACCCGGTGGGCTGGGGCGGCGGCAGCGCCTGGGCGGCCTTCTTCATCAAGGCCGGTTCGGCCATTATAGAAAACATGTCGGTACTGTTTGCCGTCGGCGTGGCCTACGGCATGTCCAAGGACAAAGACGGCGCGGCGGCACTGTCCGGCCTGGTGGGCTTTTTGGTGGTCACCACGCTGTGCGCTCCGGCTTCCGTGTCGATGATCCAGCATATTCCCCTGGCCAACGTGCCGGCGGCTTTCGGCAAAATCAACAACCAGTTTGTCGGCATCCTGGTGGGGATTATCTCCGCCGAGCTGTACAACCGCTTCAGCCAGGTCGAGCTGACCAAGGCGCTGTCGTTCTTCAGCGGGCGCCGGCTGGTGCCTATCCTGGTCTCCTTCGTGATGATCCTGGTGGCCTTTATCCTGATGTACGTCTGGCCGCTGGTGTTTAACGCGCTGGTGTCGTTCGGCGAGCATATCCAGCGGCTCGGTTCGCTGGGGGCCGGTATCTACGCCTTCTTCAACCGCCTGTTAATCCCGGTGGGCCTGCATCACGCGCTGAACTCGGTGTTCTGGTTCGACGTGGCCGGCATCAACGACATTCCCAAATTCTTCGGCGGCCAGCAGTCCATTGACGCGGGCACCGCCATCGTCGGCATTACCGGACGCTACCAGGCCGGTTTCTTCCCGATCATGATGTTCGGTCTGCCGGGCGCCGCCCTGGCCATTTATCAGTGCGCCCGTCCGGAAAACAAAAGCAAGGTTGCCGGGATCATGATTGCCGGGGCGTTTGCCGCTTTCTTTACCGGCATCACCGAACCGCTGGAATTTTCCTTTATGTTCGTGGCGCCGGTGCTGTATTTCCTCCATGCCCTGTTAACCGGTTTGTCGGTATTCATCGCCGCGCAGATGCATTGGATGGCGGGTTTCGGCTTTAGCGCCGGCCTGGTGGATATGGTGCTTTCCTCGCGCAATCCGCTGGCGGTCCATTGGTATATGCTGATCCCGCAGGGACTGGTGTTTTTTGTTATCTACTATCTGGTGTTCCGTTTTACCATCAAACGCTTCAACCTGCTGACCCCGGGGCGTGAGCTGGCGGTCGCCGGTGACGAAAGCGACGGCTACAACGTCGATATCGAACCGGTCGCGGCCACCACCAAGGCCGGCGAAACCCAGGCGCTGGCCCGTCGTTACATTAGCGCGTTGGGCGGTTCGGAAAACCTGACCGGCATCGACGCCTGTATTACCCGTCTGCGGCTGAACGTGAAGGACTCGGCGCTGGTCAACGAATCCCTGGCGAAAAATCTCGGCGCCCAGGGCGTTATCCGTCTCAACAAAGAAAGCGTGCAGGTGATCGTCGGCACCCGTGCCGAAATTATCGCCGACGCCATGCGTGGCGTGCTGGCCGAAGGGCCGGTGGCGGCGTCGCGGTCCGTTTCCCAGGCCGCGCCCGCGGCGCAACCCGCCGCGGTGGTGAGCCATGAGCCGGTGGCGCGCCCGGTGGTGCTTAGCCTGACGTCGCCGATTACCGGCGACATCGTGCCGCTGGATCAGGTGCCGGATGAAGCCTTCGCCAGCAGGGCGGTCGGCGATGGGGTGGCCATCCGGCCGACCGGAAAACTGGTGCTATCGCCGGCCAACGGTACCCTGGTCAAGGTGTTCGGCACCCATCACGCCTTTTGTCTGGAAACCGACACCGGCGCCGAGGTTATCGTGCACATCGGTATCGATACCGTCGGACTGCAGGGGCAGGGCTTTACCTCACTGGTGGAGGAGGGCAGCAAGGTCACCCAGGGCCAGCCGATACTGGAGCTGGATCTGGACTATCTTAACGCCAACGCCCGTTCGATGATAAGTCCGGTGGTGATAAGCAATATGGATGAGTTCGGCGCCATTACCGCCATCGCCAGCGGCGCGGTGGTAGCCGGCGTGACTCCGCTGCTGGATGTCACCGCGAAATAAGTTCCCATCGTTAACCGGTTCCGGCGCGCCTGGCGCGCCGGAATTTCCCTCCCCGCCATACCCTCGAAACGTCCGTACTTTTCCCGGTTATCCTCCGGCGCGGTTGCGCCTATGCTAATATGGCCTCCGGTTACCCGGCCTGTCCGCCACGGCGGCGGAAAGGCCGCGCCGCCGCGCCCGGCGCCATAAGAATTTCTGCAACTAACGGTTGTGTCGGGACGTGGCTTGTTGGAACATAAGCATAATAAATGTCGTGCGTTCGCGTAGAGGAAATACAATATGAGTGAGGCAGAAGCCCGCCCAACTAATTTTATTCGTCAAATTATCGACGAAGATTTGGCAACCGGTAAGCATCGGTCGGTGCACACCCGTTTTCCGCCGGAGCCTAACGGCTATCTGCATATCGGCCATGCCAAGTCCATTTGCCTGAACTTCGGCATCGCCCAGGATTATCAGGGCCAGTGCAATCTGCGCTTCGACGATACCAATCCGGCGAAGGAAGATATTGAATTCGTCGATTCGATTAAAGAAGACGTACAGTGGCTCGGTTTTACATGGAGCGGCAACATCCACTACTCTTCGGATTATTTCGACCAGTTGCACGCCTACGCCATTGAGCTTATCAATAAAGGGCTGGCTTATGTGGATGAACTCTCCCCGGACGCCATCCGCGAATATCGCGGCAACCTCACCACACCCGGCAGGAACAGCCCGTTTCGCGACCGCTCGGTCGAGGACAACCTGGCGCTGTTTACCATTATGCGCAGCGGCGGTTTTCCCGAGGGCAGCGCCTGCCTGCGGGCTAAAATCGATATGGCCTCGCCGTTTATGGTGATGCGCGACCCGGTGCTGTACCGCATCAAGTTTGCCGAACACCACCAGACCGGGTCGAAGTGGTGCATCTACCCGATGTATGACTTCACCCACTGTATCTCCGACGCCCTGGAAGGCATCACCCATTCACTGTGTACCCTGGAATTCCAGGATAATCGCCGTTTATACGACTGGGTGCTGGACAACATCACCATCGACTGCCATCCCCGCCAGTATGAATTTTCGCGCCTGAATCTCGAATACGCCATTATGTCCAAGCGCAAGCTGACCCAACTGGTGGCGGAACATATCGTCGAGGGCTGGGACGATCCGCGCATGCCCACCATTTCCGGCCTGCGCCGCCGTGGTTATACCGCCGCGTCCATTCGCGAATTTTGCCGGCGCATCGGCGTCACCAAACAGGACAACAACGTGGAGATCGCCGCGCTGGAAGCCTGTATCCGCGAAGATCTGAATGAAAGCGCGCCGCGCGCCATGGCGGTAATCGACCCGGTGAAGCTGGTGATTGAAAACCTGCCGGCCGGGCACGAGGAAACCGTGACCATGCCCGCGCATCCCAATAAACCCGAAATGGGCGAGCGCCAGGTGGCCTTCAGCCGCGAAATATACATTGATCGGGCGGATTTTCGCGAAGAGGCCAACAAGCAGTACAAGCGTTTGGTGCTGGGCAAGGAAGTGCGCCTGCGCAACGCCTATGTCATCAAGGCCGAACGTATCGACAAGGATGAGCAGGGTGAAATCACCGCCATTTATTGCAGCTACGATCCGGATACCCTGAGCAAGGACCCGGCGGACGGGCGCAAGGTGAAAGGGGTAATACACTGGGTCTCGGCCACCCACGGCGTTGCCGCCGAGTTTCGTCTGTACGATCGCCTGTTCAGCGACCCTAACCCCGCCTCGGCGGACGATTTCCTCGCCACGCTGAATCCGCAATCGCTGGTGATTAAACAGGGTTTTGTGGAAGCCAGCGTGCGCGCGGCTGAACCGGGTAAACCCTATCAGTTTGAACGCGAAGGGTATTTCTGCGCCGACAGCCGCTACTACAGCGCTGAAAAACCGGTATTCAACCGCACCGTCGGCCTGCGCGATACCTGGACCAAAACCGCCGTCTGACGGCGCGCCGCGAGCCTTGTCCATGGCGCGGGCAAGACGGCCCCGGCCGGTGATGGATCATGTCGCCGGCAGCATTATGCGGCGCGCCATCCTGGCGGCGCCGATGGCGCCGTTAAACGCCGATGAAGACGCTTTGGCGAAGGTTATCTCCTCATAGGGCAGCGGCTTGCGAATAAAATCGCCGGCCCTGGCAATCAGCCGGGGGTAGGGGAAATTTTCCATATCCATCACCCCACCGCCCAAAAGGACATGTTCGGGATCAAACAGATTGACGCCGGTGGCAATCGCCTTGGCCGCGGTGTCGATAAAGCCGGTAATATAGCTATCGTCGCCGGCGCAGGTAAAGATATCCGACAGCGGATAATCACGCGCCGCGCCCTGGTACCATCGCGCCAGCGCCACGCCGGAACACAAGGTTTCCAGGCAGCCTTTGTTGCCGCAGCCGCAGCGCGCCGCGTCATCCCCCAGGGGAATATGCCCCAGTTCCCCCGCCACGCCATGCGCGCCGACATAGGGCGCGCCGTTGAGCCAGACGGAAAACCCGAATCCGGTGCCCAGATAACATCCCAGCACCAGCTTATCGCCCAGGCGCCGCTCGCTTACGTCATAAGACAACTGCAGGTTAACGTCGCGCTCGAAGGCCACCGGGCACTGCAGACGCCGCGCCAGGTTGTCCGCCAAATCAACGAACTCGCTCGCGGCGCAGGGCAGGTTGGGCGTGGACATGATGCGCTTCCTGTCACGGGCTATGGACGCGGGAAAGCCAATCATGACGGCGGCGACCCCGGCGCCGCGTTCCGCGATAAAGCGGCCGATAAAACCCGCCAACCCCTCCGCCATGCCGTTTTCCACTACCGGCAGGCTACGTTCTTTCGCCGTGACCAGAACCTGGCCATCGGGCGATAGCAAACAGATGCGGATATGGGTGGCGCCCATGTCCACGCCGACTATCACCAACTGCCCGGTGTTCATCTTAGCTGGCCTCTCGCTGCGCGTCCTGGATGTGTTCGGTCATCATTTTCCAGGCCTGGTGTATATCCGGCGCGTTGTTAAACAGGCCGGAGGATCCGACGATCAACACATCGGCGCCCGCCGCGATAAGCGATCGGTAGGTGCGCTGGTTGCATGAACCGTCAATTTCGATTTCATACCGCAAACCGTGGCTGTGGCGATACGCCTTGAGCTGGCCTATTTTATCCAGCATTTCGGCGATAAACGGCTGGCCGGCAAAACCCGGATCGACGGTCATGACGGTAATTTTGTCCGCCAGATGGATATAATATTTCATCATTTCAACCGAAGATTCGGGATTGAGGATAAGACCCACGCCCAATCCCAGCGACCTGATTTTTTCGATAAGCCGGAAGGCCTGGCCGGACAAGGTTTCCGGATGGAGGGTAATCATACCGGCGCCCGCTTTCGCCAGGCTGTCGATATAATCTTCCGGATGGGTAACCATCAAGTGGCAATCCAGCGGTTTACTGGCGAGCCGTTTGACCTGCTCGACAAAAAAAGGCGACAGCGTCAGGTTGGGCACAAAATGCCCGTCCATAATATCGATATGGATATAATCCGCATGCTGGTCGATAAATTCTATCTGTTCTTTAAATTTCAATAAATCCATGCACATTAAAGAAGGGGATATTTTCATATCGGTTACCTATTTACTGATAAGTCGATCTAAAGCCACGGCGGCGATAATCAATCCCCCCATGACAACTAATTGATAGTATGTCTGTACCTGAAGTATATTAAGACCATTATTAATAGTGCCAATAATTAAACCACCAATCACCACCGAGAATATTCGTCCCTTGCCGCCAAAAAAACTGGTGCCGCCGATAATGGCGCTGGCAATGGCATAGGTTTCAAAACCGATGCCCGCCAGGGGTTCCGCCGCGCCCAGGCGCGCGGTGGACACCACGCCGGCCAGTCCGGCGCAAATACCGGAAATAATAAATACCACCAGCATATGGAATTTAACGTCGATACCGGAAAAGAAAGCGGAGTTTTTATTACCGCCCAGGGCGTAAATATTTCTGCCAAGCCGGGTGCGCGCGGTAATAAACCACAGGATAACCGCAATGATCAACGCAAAGATCACCGGCACCGGGACGCCCAGCACACTGCCGGCAAAGAAGTTAACAAAGCCGAACGAGAAACCGTATACCGAATTGGCATCGGAAATCACCAGGGTGGCGCCACGGAAAATGGCGTTGGTGCCAAGGGTAATGATAAACGGGTGCAGGCCGGTCCAGTTGACCAGGCAGCCGTTGATGGCGCCCAATAACCCGCCGACCACCACGCCGCCGATCAGCGCGGCGGAGATCGGGTCAAAGCCCGCCAGCATCAGCTTGGCGGTCACCATGCCCGACAGGGCCAGAATGGCGCCTACCGACAGGTCGATGCCCGCCACCAAGATGGCGAAAAACTCGCCCATGCCGATCAATACCGTCACCGAACTCTGCACTAATATTTGCGTAATATTATTGGTTTTGAGAAAATATTCGCTGGAAATAGAGCCGAATATCGCAACAATAATCGCCAGGATAAAAAACGTGCCGTATTGATCCCAGAATCTCTGGAAGTTGAATGTGGACTTCTCCATGTTTATTTCCCTCAGCTTTGTGGCAGCGCCCATGTCATGACATCTTCTTCCCCGATAGTCTCGTTATTGTCGAGAATATGGGCCAAGGTTCCTTCGCAAAATATGGCGATACGGTCGCATACGGTGATAATTTCCGGCAGTTCGGATGATACCATCAGTATGGTTTTCCCCGCCGCGGCCAAATTGCGCATCACCTTATAAATTTCCGCCTTGGCGCCGACATCAATTCCGCGCGTGGGCTCGTCGAAAATAATGACTTCCGGCTCGCAGCATAGCCATTTGGATATCAATACCTTTTGTTGGTTGCCGCCGGACAGTTCGGTAATATTTTGGTCCACCGAGCTGCATTTCAGCGACAGCAGCCGGCGCTGCGTTTCCGCCAGCTCCCGTTCCTGCTGCGGATTGAATAATCCCACCGCGCCTTTATATCCGCCTTCCTTCAAGCTTTTACTGATGGCAATATTCTGCGCAATGGAAAAATTTTCAAAAAAACCGTTTTCACGCCGGCTTTCGGTGATATAGCCCATGCCCTTTTTCAACGCGTCCAGTGGTGAGGTCGGGGTGATATCGACATTATGCAGCAACACCCTGCCGCTGCTTTTCGGCTCGACGCCGAAGATGCAATTCATAAATTCGGTGCGCCCGGAGCCCACTAAACCGGCAAAGCCCATGATCTCGCCTTTTCTCACCTGAAAAGAGACGTGCTTGACCCGGCGTTTATCCTTGCTGGTGACGTCTTCCACCGCAAAGACGATGTCGGCGTCTTCGCTGTCGCCGCCAATTTTCTCTTTAAGGGAGCGGAACCGGTTTTGCACCTCGCGTCCGACCATCAGCCGGACGATATCATCGTTGGTCACCTGTTCAATCTGGCCGGAGGCGACGCTGCAGCCGTCCTTCATGACGGTATAACGGTTGCAGATGCGGCGGATCTCGTTGAGCTTATGCGAGATATAGACAATCGCCGTGCCGTCCAGGCGCAGCTGATTCATGATGAGGAACAGGTAATCGACTTCGTTATAGGTCAGGGAGGAAGTCGGTTCGTCCATGATAATAACCTTGGCATCCAGCATCAGGGTTTTGGCAATTTCCAGCATTTGTTTTTGGCTGATGGAAAGATTGCCTACCTTTTCATCCAGGCGTATTTTCAGTCCGACACGCATCAGCATAATGGCCGCTTTGGTACGCATGTCGCGCCAGTCCACCATGTTAATGCCGAAGGTTTTTTTTACCGGCAGCCGGCCGATAAATAAATTTTCCAGCACGGTTAATTCATCTATAACGCTTAATTCCTGATATATAATACCGATGCCCAGCCCGGCGGCAATTTTATGATCAAGCTTAGGATAATCAGTATTAGCGATGTTTATATTCCCCGCCGTCGGAGCGTAAATACCGGAAAGTATTTTCATTAATGTTGATTTACCGGCGCCGTTTTCACCCAATAAAGCATGTATTTCACTAGGATATATTGCTAAATCAACTGATTTCAACGCCTGGACGGGACCAAAAGATTTGGCGATCCCCTCCATTTTAATAAAAGGAGTGCTCATATTACTCTCCGGATCATTTGCAAGACGGCGGGAATAGGCGGCCTTGCCACACCTGGGAATCGGTGGCCTTGATTACCTGGTGACTAAAATTGAATCAACGGTTTCTATTTTCGGTTGGGCATCAAGGGCGATGGGCTTGCCTGATTTCACCGCATTCACCAGGATGGTCAAGCCATTGGCGCCGATTTCCGCCGGATTCTGGGCGACGGTGGCGGTCATCATGCCCTGGGCCACCATTTTGCGCGCTTCCGGGATGCCGTCGGTGCCGACCACCAGGATCTTGCCGGTCTGTCCGGCGTTGGCCACCGCCTGCGCCACGCCCATCGCCATGGTATCGTTGGCGCAATAGAAGGCTTTCAGCCGCGGATTGCGCTGCAACACATTGGTCGCCACGTCCAGGGCTTTGATGCGATCCCAGTCCGCCGGCTGGCTGGCCACCAGTTTGATATGGCTGTTGGCCTTGAGCTCAGCGGTGGCGCCATTGCGGCGCGCTTCGCCCGAGGCGTTGCCGGCCTTGCCTTCGATAATCGCCACCTCGCCGCCTTCGGCGCCCAGCCGGTCGATAATAAACCTGGCGCCCTTGGCGCCGACCGCCACGTTATCGGTGGTAATAAAGGCTTCTACGTTGCCTTTGGCCTTCGCCAGGTTGGCCAAATCAATTTTTTCGTCCAGGTTAACCAGGTAAATCCCTTTCTGGTACGCCTTGGCGACGGGAATGACCAGGTTCACCGCCGATAAAGGAGCAAAGGCGATGCCTTTGTAATTTTTATTGGTCAAATCCTCGAATAACTGCAATTGTGATTGGAAATCGCCTTCCGAGGGTGAGGCAAATATATCCACGGTAACACCGAGATCTTGCGCTTTTTTCTCGATACCCTGTTTCATCTCAACCCAAAAAGGGTTGGATAAGGTTTTCAACACTACGGCGTAATCGGCCGCCGCGTGGGCGACGGTGGATAACATCAGTCCACAGGCGGCGCCCCCGACCAGTTTGATAAATTTATTCATTATTCTATCTCCAAAAGAGAATTATTTATAATCACGCTTAAGGTACTTGGTAATGGAACTCGTTTTTTCCAGATTTTTATTCGCCAGCTCGATATCCTGCCGCGCCACCGAAACAAAAAAAGCATCAAGCAGGGTAAGTTGCAAAATACGGGCCGAGGCGTTCCTGCCTAATAACGGGGTTTCCGGCGCGGGTGAGCAAATATTAAAATCCGCCAACTGGGCAATGGGAGAATTGCTGCTATGGGTTATGCAAATAATTTTTGCCCCATTATCCTTGGCAATCGACACCACCCGCTTAAGATCGCTGGTACGGCCCGAATGCGACACCACCAGCGCCACGTCGCCCGGTTGCAACAGCGAGGCCGACATCATCATCAAGTGGGCGTCCAGGTAGGCATTGCAACGCAGGCCGATTTTCAGGAATTTATGCTGCACGTCCGCACAGATGGAGTTGGAACCGCCGACGCCGTACAGCTCGCGCTGGTTGGCGGCAAAAAAACATTGGGCCGCCTGCTGGATCACGTTGGCGTCGACAATCGCCTGGCCTTCGACAATGGTGCGCACGGTCAGGTTAAACACTTTATTGACCACATCTTCCGGACTGTCGGTAGGAGAAAGCTCGGCGGTGATATCATGATCGGCATGATCGAAATATTCGACGATGGCGCTGCGCAGCTGCCGAAAACCGCTGAAGCCCAAAATTTTCGATACCTTGACAATCATGGCCTCCGACAGGCCAAGGCTCAGGGCCACATCCTTGATACCCGATACGTCGGTCAGGTTGCCGGGGGATAAAAACCATTCCACGATGCGGCTTTCGTTTTCGGTCATGCCTTCCTGTTTGATACGAATATAAGGGGCAATGCCGATACCGTGCGGCATATCGTTTTGCAGGTCTGAATCATTCATCGGGTCTTTCTCGGGTGATTAACATTGCCTGTCACTATATCACCATGGCGAAAGTTTAAAATCTGCAGCGAACTTCACGTTTTATATAAATTTATAAATTAATGTTTTCTGTAAAATATCGGCGCGCCAAGGAACCAGACCAGTATTGCGACGGTGGCGCTGCATAATACTTATGTTAAACAATAAGATAGGTAGACTGATCTTTTTTGTTCAGCTTTATGGATGTTAGATAGGGGGGAGGGTCTGATTTGCCACTCAATTTTTTTGCTAAAAATAACAGTGAATAAAAGGACTGTATTTCAATCAATTACCTCGTATGGTGGTCCGCGGCGGCAAAAGGTGTGAACATTGGCTTTATTAATTTTTATATTCTGTGAAGTAAGGATGCGAAAAGGGCGGCCGGGCGATGGGCGGATTGGTGACGCTGGGCAAAGCCATGCCCGGTGAACCGAGGAAACCGGTGATGGATGGGGCGGGGGTTTATCGGATGGTATTGAAAGCTTGGGCATGATGAGAAAGCGGCGTGGACAGCAGCCGCTTTAAGAGAACCTGTAACGCCGCGGTTATTCCTTTACGCCGTTGAGCATATCGGCGTGGTCGTGCAGCGTTTCGTCTTCACGGCAATTGCCGGTTTCACAATGTCCGTAAAGATATAAACTATGATTGGTCAGCTTGATATTGTGTCTTTTGGCGATGTCACGCTGGCGCGCTTCAATGAACTCATCGCGGAATTCGATGACCTTGCCGCAATCCAGGCAAATCAGGTGGTCATGATGATACTGTTGCGTCAGTTCAAAAACCGATTTGCCGCCCTCAAAGTTATGGCGGGTGACGATACCGGCATCGTCAAACTGGTTTAGCACACGGTATACCGTGGCCAGGCCAATTTCCTCACCCATATCTATCAGCTTTTTGTACAAATCTTCCGCACTGACGTGATGGCATTCCGGATCTTGCAACACTTCCAGAATCTTCAGTCTGGGAAGGGTGACTTTCAGGCCGGCCTTCTTCAATGCAATATTATTGTCAGTCATGCGGGTTTAGTCCTGTTACTTTGATAATCTGATTGTAGGCTAGCTTAGCCTATAACATCGGTCGGCCCGAAAAATGTGACGCCGTCTCATTATAGGACTGCCTGTCCAAAATGAAAGCGGCGCGTTGTTAACAACTATAGCCCGTTTTGCGAAGCGAATTCTGCAACATTTGCTAAAAAGGGTGGAACCGCTGCGCTATTGTACCGCGTTGTGGATAAAAGTTAAAAACTTGTATCTATTAATTCGAAAGGATTTAGTTATCAGCAAGGTCGGGAATGCCGCCCCGGGGACGCGACGGCTTCCGACTCCCTTGCCGGGCATTGCCCATAACGGCAAAAATGCCGCGTGGCTTCAGCCGAGCTGCAGTTCCGCGCTGATTTGCCGTACCCAGCCGTCCACGCGTTCATTGGTCAGCTCGGGCTGGCGGTCTTCGTCAATGGCCAGGCCGATGAAGTGCTGGTCGTCCGCCAGCCCTTTGGAGGCTTCGAAATGATAGCCGGCGGTAGGCCAGTGACCGACCAGGGTGGCGCCGTTGGGTTCGATGATATCGCGGATGGTGCCCATGGCGTCGCAAAAATACTCGGCATAATCCTCCTGATCGCCACAACCAAACAACGCGACTTTTTTCCCTGAGAAATCAATTTCTTCCAGGGTCGGGAAAAAATCATCCCAATCACATTGCGCCTCGCCGTAATACCAGGTCGGGATGCCGAGCAGCAGGGTGTCGAACCGCGCCAGGTCTTCTTTACTGCTTTTGGCAATGTCATGAACTTCGGCAACATCCGCACCCAGTTGCTTCTGAATCATTTTGGCAATATTTTCGGTATTGCCGGTGTCACTGCCAAAAAAAATGCCTACAGTCGCCATGAGTTTGAAAACCTCTTAAATATTATGGATGTGTTCTATAACAATCAGTCATCTTCTGCGGCAATCATAGCAGACCCTCAACCGGGGAGAAACTCGCCAGCCGGGTTTTGTCGCAAATTTGCCCGGTACGCGGCCTGTGGCGGCCCACGCCATCGCGTCTTTCCGCGCCGGCGGCGCTATCCCCGCTGACCGTCCGCTCCTTGCTGCCGCTCCAGCTCGGCCAATAAAATAAGTTCAATCAGCTCGCTGCGCGACAGGTTTTGCCGGTAGGCCAGCTCATTGAGCGCGTCCACCGCGTCGGCATTAATTTTCAGCTCCACCCGGCGCAGGCCGCGCTTTTTATCCCGGCGCAACTGGTTGCGCTTGTTGATGCGCAACTGCTCATCGCGGGACAAGGGGTTGGTCTTTGGTCTTCCCGGACGTCGCTCATCAATAAATAAATCCAGGGTGGTGCGGTCCGTTTGTTCTTTTGCCATAGGTCATGAAGGGATTGTGCATCAAAAAGCAGGCGGGCTGACGCCGGCCGGCGACGCGATAACCCGCGCCGCCGGGCGCGCATCGCCCGTAACCTTATGTTTTACGTACGCCATGGCCCGCATAAAACACAGCGGGCCATGTTACCCCAGGCCGGTATCAAACGACAATATTAAACTCAGGGCAAATCCCCCCGACCCGGCCTATTCCGCCAGGAAACGGTCCAGGGCGCGCATTACCGCCGCGGGTTTTTCCGCATGGACCCAATGACCGGCGCCGGCGACCACGTGGGCGCGCGCCTGGGGGAACTGGCGCAGGATCGCGTCGCGGTAACGGTCGTCAAGGTAGGGCGACTTTTCGCCCCGGATAAACAGCGCCGGCCCGGCCCAGGGCGCCGATTCCCGCCAGCCGATAAGCGACGGATAATTCTCCCACAGCGCCTCAAGGTTAAAACGCCACCCGCCCTGGTGAAACGATTTGAGCAAAAACTGGATGGTTCCCTCATCAAGCGCATCCTGTCGCATCAGCGCCGCCGCCTCCGCGCGCTGTGTGACGCCCGCGGCCGCAACGCGCCTGAGCGCGGCGAAAACATTGTCGTGATGGCGGGTGGGGTAGGCCACCGGCGCCATGTCGATAACCGCCAGCCGGGCAACGCGATCGGGCGCCTGCGCGGCGAGAGTCATGGCGACCTTGCCGCCCATGGAATGTCCGATCAGGATGCTTGCGCCAAAGCGCAACTCAGCGAGCAGGTCAATCACATCCTGGCTCATGGCGGCGTAACCGGCATCGCCATCATGGGGCGAGAGGCCGTGATTACGCAGATCAATTTGCAGGATGGCGTGGCGTTCCCCCAGCGGCCGGGCCAGCACACCCAGGTTATCCAGACTGCCGAACAGCCCGTGCAGCAATACCACCGGCGGGGTTTCGCCCGGCTGCCGGGCCGGTTGCAGACGATAGTGTAATTTCATCCTGATCCTCATGGCGACAACGGAGCCTGATAGCCTATCATGAGTCATCCGTCCCGCGGCCGCAAAAAAAAGCCGGCGGCGCCGGACAGGGCCTCGGGGGTTATTCCGACTTTTTACTCAAGCCGGATACTAGCGCTATTCGCCGGGCCGGTTTAGCTTGTATAATCCTTTTGATTGATTTATGAGAAGAAAGCCCCGGATAAAGATGAAAACAATAGAAGTCGACGAAGACCTTTACCGCTATATCGCCAGCCACACGCAACATATTGGCGAAAGCGCCTCGGATATTTTGCGCCGGATGCTGAAATTCAACGTTCAGGCCAACGCGGCGGCGCGCGCCAAGGCGGAGGAAACGCCCGCCAAGGCGGAGCCCGCATCGCCGGCGCGCGATCGGGTGCGCGCCATGCGTGAGCTCCTGCTGTCGGACGGCTACGCGGATCAGCGCAAGGCGGTCGATCGTTTTATGCTGGTGCTGTCAACCCTTTACACCCTGTCCCCGGCCGAGTTTACCGGCGCGGCGGAGACCCTGCACGGCCGCACCCGTACCTATTTTGCCGCGAATGAACAGACATTATTGCAAAATGGCAGCCATACTAAACCCAAGCAGGTACCTGAAACGCCTTATTGGGTTATCACCAACACCAATACCGAACGTAAGCGGAGCATGGTGGAACACATTATGCTGGCAATGCAGTTCCCGGTGGAACTGACCGACAAAGTTTGCGGTACCATTTGATCAACAGCAGCCAAGGGAGAAGCACCGATGGCTAATAGCCCCCGCGCCGGGCAACCCGCCCGGCAAAGCGATTTAATCAACGTCGCGCAGTTAACCTCACAGTATTATGTGTTGCGTCCGGAACCGGGCAACACCGCGCATGCGGTAAAATTCGGTACTTCAGGCCATCGCGGCAGCGCGGGACGCCACAGTTTTAATGAAGCCCATATCCTGGCCATCAGCCAGGCCATCGCCGAGGAACGCGCCAAACAGGGCATAACCGGTCCATGTTATGTGGGCAAGGATACCCACGCGCTGTCCGAACCGGCGTTTATTTCCGTTTTGGAAGTCCTCAGCGCCAACGGCGTGGACATTATCGTCCAGCAGGAAAACGGCTTTACCCCGACGCCGGCGGTATCCAACGCCATCCTGACGCACAACCGCACAGGCGGCGCGCAGGCCGACGGCATCGTGATTACGCCGTCCCATAACCCACCGGAAGACGGCGGCATTAAATACAATCCGCCTAACGGCGGGCCGGCGGACACCAACCTGACCAAGGTGATAGAAGAACGCGCCAACGCCCTGCTGGCCGAGGAGCTGCGCGGGGTCAAGCGCCAGTCGCTGGACGCGGCCTGGAACAGCGGCCATATCCACGCGCAGGACCTGGTTCAGGCCTATGTGGAAGGACTGGCCGAGGTGGTGGACATGGCGGCTATCCAAAAAGCCGGCCTGAAACTGGGCGTCGATCCGCTGGGAGGGTCGGGCATTGCCTACTGGCAGCGTATCGCCGAGTACTATAAGCTCGATTTGACGCTGGTGAATGAGCAGATTGACCAGACCTTCCGGTTTATGTATCTGGACCACGACGGCATTATCCGCATGGACTGCTCGTCCCAATGGGCCATGACCGGCCTGCTGTCCCTGCGTGATAAGTTCGACCTGGCGCTGGCCAACGACCCCGATTACGACCGCCACGGCATCGTTACCCCGGCGGGCCTGATGAACCCCAACCATTTCCTGGCGGTGGCGATCAACTACCTGTTCCAGCACCGCCCGCAGTGGGGCGCCGACGTGGCGGTGGGCAAAACCCTGGTCTCCAGCGAGATGATTGACCGGGTGGTGGCCGACCTGGGCCGCCGGCTGGTGGAAGTGCCGGTCGGGTTTAAGTGGTTTGTCGACGGCCTGTTCGACGGTACCCTGGGTTTTGGCGGTGAAGAGAGCGCGGGCGCCTCGTTCCTGCGCTTTGACGGCAAACCCTGGTCCACCGATAAAGACGGTATCATCATGTGCCTGCTGGCCGCGGAGATCACCGCCGTGACCGGCAAAAACCCCCAGCAGCATTATGATGAGCTGGCGCAACGTTTCGGCGCGCCCAGCTATAACCGCATCCAGGCCCCGGCCAGCCATGCGCAGAAAGCGGTGTTGGCCAAGCTGTCTCCCGAAATGGTCTCCGCCAGTACCCTGGCCGGCGACGCCATCACCGCGCGGTTGACGGAAGCGCCCGGCAACGGCGCGTCCATCGGCGGCCTGAAGGTCATCACCAAAAACGGCTGGTTTGCCGCGCGTCCGTCCGGTACCGAAGAAGCCTACAAAATTTATTGTGAAAGCTTCCTGGGACCAAAGCACCGTGAACAGATCGAACGGGAAGCGGTGGATATCGTCGGCGAAGTGCTGGCCGGCGCAAAATAACATCCCTGTGGCGGGCGGCAATCGCCGCTCCGCCCGAGCGGTTCGCCCAGGCGGCAAGCACACGCGCCTGGGGTGAACTGTTGGAAGTATTCGCCGACGGCACCGACGGGGCGCTGTTTTTGGATGAAGCGCATATCAGGCTGCAGGATATCCATCCTGAAGATATCAGCGTCGTGACGCAGGAGGCACTGGGGCGGTTTCCCGAGCTGTCGCCTGGGATTTGGCGGCGCTACCTGAAGAAATAACCCTCGGGGCAGGCCTTATTCTTCTGGGTCCATAGGGCATAGCCGGGTGTGTATGTCCGCTGGAAACGCCTAACCGAGCGCCACCATAAGGGCGCCGGCGGTAATAAGCGCCACCCCCGCGCCCGCCACCAGCGATATTTTTTCCCCAAACAGAATCACCGCCATCACCACGGCGAACACCACGCTGAGTTTATCGATGGGCGCCACCTGCGAAACATTGCCGTATTTGATTGCCATAAAATAGAATAGCCATGACAAGGCGCCCGCCACGCCGCTAAGCACGATAAAACCCAGGGCTTTTTTATCCGCCAGGATTACGCCGACCATATTCATCTTGCCTTCTACCACCACCACACCGACCAAAAACAGCGCCATTACCACCGAGCGGATGGCGGTGGCGCTATTGGCGTCCAGATGCTGAAGGCCGATTTTACCAAAAATGGCGACCAGCGAAGCGGTCAGGGCGGAAAGGAGGGCGTAAATCAACCAGGAGCTCATCATGATGTCCATTAGCGGCAAAACCACGATGTTACTAAAGCCTCATCATCTATGCCACGCCTAACGGATGGCTCTCCGGCATATATCCGCCACCGGCTGAAGGCAGCCGGCGGGTCTCATCGCCTTAGCCATAAAGCCAGGCGCAAGGCGTAACCTGTATACCTGGGAGGGCGACGGGATCTTGGGCGATAGGGCGGGGAGCGGTCACGGCAGGAATCGATAGCCGATGCTGGTCTCGGTGAGCAAATGGTTGGGCCTGGCCGGGTCCAGCTCCAGCTTTTGCCGCAGATGGCCCATGTAAATGCGCAGGTAATGGCTATGTTCCACCGCGTTGGGACCCCACACTTCCGCCAGCAGATAACGCTGGGTCAGCACTTTGCCCTGATGGGCAATCAACACGGCCAGCAGACGGAATTCGATAGGCGTAAGGTGCAGCGGCTCACCATCGCGGGTCACCTGGCGGTTAACCAGATCGACGCTGACCGCCGCAAAGTTCACCGTCGAGGGTTTTTCATCGCCGCGCAGCGGTCGCCTGAGCGCGACACGCACCCGCGCCAGCAGTTCGCCGATGCCGAAGGGTTTGGTGAGATAATCGTCGGCGCCGGCGTCCAGCGCATCGATTTTATCCTGCTCGTCGCTTCTGGCCGACAGTACCACGACGCTGATTGAACTCCAGCGGCGCAGATCGCGAATAAATTCGACGCCGTTGCCGTCCGGCAGCCCAAGGTCGAGCACGATTAAATCCGGTTTGCGGCTGGCCGCCTCGAGCAAACCGCGCGCCACGGTCTGCGCTTCAAACACCCGGTAACCTTCGCGCTCAAGCGCCTGGCGGACAAAGCGGCGGATGGCGTCCTCGTCCTCTACGATCAGAATATTAGCGGTCTGGGTGCTCACGTTTCCTCCGATGGAGTGATGTCGGGCGGCGAGGCCAGCGGCAGGGTAACATGAAAACAGACCCCGCACGGGCGGCTACCCTCGTCGGCATGTCGATACCGGCTGCGCGGCTTAACCTGCGGGACTTTTGTCGCAAACCCTCCGCCGTCCTGAGCATAATCGTCTACGCTTTGCTTAAGCAATGATTATCTGTGGGAGTTATGCATGGGCAATAAAATCCCCGTCGGCATCAGCGCCTGCCTGATGGGAGAAAAAGTGCGTTTTGACGGCGGCCACCGGCGCTTTGCGTTTGCCATGGACGAGCTGGCGCCCTACGTACATTTTGTTCCCATTTGTCCCGAAATGGCAATCGGCCTGCCCACCCCGAGACCGGCGCTGCGTTTGGTCAGGGATGAGCAGGGCCGCGTCGCCATGCGTACCGGCAAAGGCCAGGACGACACCGATTTGACGCAGGCGATGCAATCCTTTTCCGAGCGGCAGGTGCAAAGCCTGGGCCATTTATGCGGCTATATCGTCTGCGCCAAGTCGCCGAGCTGCGGCATGGAGCGGGTCCGGGTGTACGATCGCGCCGGCGCGCGCAAGAACGGCGTCGGCCTGTATACCCGGGAACTGATGCGGCAACTGCCGTGGCTACCGGTGGAGGAGGACGGCCGGCTGCACGAC
>NZ_DASWOM010000031.1:0-20798 GCF_036398755.1 Acerihabitans sp.
GCTGTCGGTGTGGGGAATATGTATCCCGCCGTGCCATGAACGGCGGCTGTTGATCGGGAAACTGCGTTTGGGGTCGACGGGCATCATCCTGCTGACCCAGTCGGCATCCTGTTCCGTGCCGGATTTATTTTTTAGAAACGGGGGGCTGATAATCATAGGGTTAACGTCCTGTTAAGAGAATGACCAGCGTTTGGCCGGCTCTTCAACCTTCCCGGCTAAAGTGGGTACTTCAGCCGGGATGGTCGCTTTATCCACACGCCCATAATGCCCGGCCTTGGTGAGGTAATCCCCGGCGGTACCCGATTCGATTCGATTTTCGTCCAGCGTGATATAACTGCCGCCTGCATTTAAGGTGATTTTCTTTTTCGCCGTAATATTGATTTCATCTTCGGTGCTGGTAATGGTTACCGCCTTGCGGGCCAGTAATTCCATCAGGTCATTTTGCGCCTGCACGGTGATGGGTCCCTGATTGGCGATCAGTTTCATTCCCAGTTTTCTAACGAAAACGCTTAACGTATTTCCCACACCGATAAAGAAGTTCTTCCCAACGCTGATATCCGCATTTTTGCCAGCGGTCGCAATCAGGTTCTCGCCGGCGCTGATTTGCACATGTTCGCCACTGGTCAGAGCGATTCCTTTCGGCGCGCTTAGCAGCAGCACGGCCTGTCTCAGTTCACTGAGGTTTTGTTGCAACAGGTTGATTTGCCCCTGCAAATCGGCCGGACTGGCCGTAGCTGTTTTTGCATTGGCAGAAATGGCCTGCATTTGCTCTTGTGCGCTATGCAGCAGGCTAAACGCCGGTTGCATCTCCAGTACTTTACCTTGAGCCTGATATTGGCCGTCAGCGCTGATGAAAATCCCTTTATTTGCGCGAATGCTGCCATAGCTGTCGGTTCTTAGCTCAAAACCCTCACCGCGCTGTTGTTTTTCCTCATCCACCAAATGCCCCAGGTTCAACTGGCTTTTACCGCCATACTCGGTGCTGAGCTTGATATGCTCTTTTCCGCGTTCATCGTCCAGACGCAGTTTGTTGTTGGCCGGTGTGCGCAGGACGTTGCGCTTGAAGTTGCGGATGGTGACGGGGTCGCCGTGCGCTGAATCGTGCAGCGCGTGGGCGATATAGGGGCGGTCCGGATCGCCGTTCTCAAAGGCAATCGCCACTTCGGTGTCGGCCAGCAGCGGGAAATGCATACCGTAGGTATCGCCGGCGTAAGGGCGCGCCTGACGCACCCACAGGCTTTCATAGCCCTGTTCCCAAGCGTCGCGGTCGAACAGCATTTTGACACGGTAACGTCCGTCCTTGTCGATATGGCCATAGGTGTCGTTGGCGGTGGTGCTGGTGACGCGGGCGGCCAGGGTGCCGGCCATCACCGGTTTGCCGGCCGGCTGCGGGCGAAAGCAGTAATCCTCTGAGAAAGGAATGGCGTCAAACGCGACTTCAAAACTTTTGTCCCGTTTAGCGCTGCTGAGGGTGCGGGTGATGACCACACCCTGGTTAAACTGCGGTGGAATATCCCCGCCGGTGACCTTAAGCTCCTGGCCCGGCACCAGGGTGGCGGCGTTGGCCACGCCCGAGAAGCGCGCCTGTTTGTTCAGATAGCGTTCATGACGCAGCCGGGCGTAAAACGCGCCGCTTTCCGGTTCGGGGTTGCGGCCCGCGCCGCCTGCGGTCAGGTAGTTGTCGGCGTAGTGGCAGGCTTCACCGTAGGTGGTGGTGGCGTCGCGGGTGATATCGACGCTGACCGACATGTCGGCGGTGGCGTTGCGGTAGTTGTAGTCAAGGGTGCCGACGGATTTCTGCACCACCTGATGGTCGCTGGCCAAATCCCAGGCGGATTCGACGCCGCTGCCGTGCATGCCGGAGGGCGGTACGGCGCACAGCCGTGGCCCCTGCTGGTAGTATCGCTGGTCATCGCAGAACTCCACCACGTCGATATTGAGTTTGGGATCCGCGGTAAAGCGGTACCAGATGCCCACCTCCGCCAGCAGGCGCGAGATAAAAGCCAGATCATCTTCTCCGTACTGCATCACCTGCTCACGGCGCGGATATTCTTTTGCCAGGGTGAAGACAAAATCCTGACCACGCATGTCGTGACGCTCGCGCAGGATTTTTTCCACGATACCCGGCACCGAGATGTCCTGGTACACCCGGTGCTGATGGCTGCGCGAAAGCAGGGCGAGACGCGGCTGCAGGCATAGCGCATAGCGGCCCTCGTCATTTGATGTCGACAGGCGCTGAAGTCCGGTGACCACGCCCTGAATCACACGCTGCGGCTGCTGGACACCAACGCCGAGGGCTTGAGCCACCGGCGCACGCAGGATGAGCGAGGCGTCCTGCATCAGCATGGCGGCCGGGTCGATGTTCTTCTCGCCGCTGGTGAACTGAATAAGGTAACGAAACGGTGTACTCAGGCCCTCTTTGCCTTCAAAGCTCAGGACATCGATGGATGAGGCATTGGCGCGAACGGTTAATATGTGGTGGCTGTGGTCGAAAAATACGGTTGCGATGTTCATGGTTTTACTCCCTCAAACTCCAGCGTGATGCCTTCTTCTTCAGTCCAGCCAAAGGTCAACGACGCCGTTTGCTGCTGTTCCGACATGCGGCTCAGCAGTTGCTGGCTCAGCAACGGCAAAATCTGCTGGTTCAGCAGGCTGTCGATGTTGCGCGCGCCGGTATCCGGCAGCAGGCAGGCGGCGGCCAGGGTGTCGTATAGGCTCTCTTCGATAATGCACCGCAGTCCGTAGTGTTGGTTCAGTCGTTTGGCGACCTGTGCCAGTTTCATTTTGACGATGGCGCGCAGGGCAACGGCGTTAAGCGGGCGGTAGATCAGCGTCTGAAAGCGGGCCAGCAACGCGGGCTGGAAGTGGTCGCAAAGAAGAGGGCGCAGCAGTTCGTGCAAATCGCCGCTGGTGGCATGCGGCTGTTCATCCAGCAACCGCAGCAGGCGATCGCCGCCCAGATTGGCGGTCATCAGGATCAGGGTATTGCGGAAGTCGATTTCGCGGCCTTCGCCGTCGCGCATTACGCCGCGGTCGAAAACCTGATAAAACAGGTTAACGACGTCACGGTGCGCTTTTTCGACTTCGTCGAGCAAAATCACGCTATAGGGGCGCTTGCGCACGGCTTCGGTCAGAATGCCGCCCACGCCGTAACCGACATAGCCCGGCGGGGATCCTTTGAGCTGGGAAACGGTATGCGCTTCCTGATACTCGGACATATTGATGGTAATAAGCGATTTTTCGCCGCCGAACAGGGTATCGGCCAGCGCCAGGGCGGTCTCGGTTTTACCGACGCCGCTCGGGCCGACCAGCAGGAATACCGCCAGCGGGCCGTTCTCGCTGGTCAGGCCGGTTTTGGCGGCGCGCAGGCGCCGCGCCATATCGGCCAGCGCCGCATCCTGCCCGACCACGCGGGCGGCGAGATGGTGTTCCAACCGCAGCAGGTCGGTCTGCTCGTCTTTCAACAGGCTGCTCAGCGGCACGCCGGTCCAGTCGGCGATGACGGTGGCGACGGTGCGTGCGTCGACGTCCAGCGACAACAGGGGCGCATTGCCCTGCACGACGCGTAATGCCTGCTGCAACTCCGCCAGGCGGGCGGCATCGGCGGTTTCACGACGGGCTTCGACGATTAACGCCGTCAGGCGTTTTTCTTCTTCATATCGTCGTTCGAGCTTTTGCTGCGCAATAGCCAGTGCTTCGCGGCGTTTTTCGATCTCATGCGGCCGCGTGGTGTGAAGGTCAGGCAACAGCAGCCTATCCTGTTCGATGGCCCGTTGCTCCATTTCCAGTGTGGCGAGTTCAGCTGTCATCGCCGTCAGCGTTTCCGGCAGGCTGTCGATGCCCATGCGCACGCGCGCGCAGGCGGTATCGAGCAGGTCAACGGCTTTGTCCGGCAATTGGCGTCCGGTCAGGAAACGTCGGGAAAGGGTGACGGCCGCGGCAATCGCGGCATCAAGAATGTGTACGCCGTGGTGCCGGGCGTAAAGGTTTTTCAGGCTACGCAGCATCAGGCAGGCTTTAGCGTCGTCCGGCTCGTCGACGGTGACCCGCTGAAAGCGGCGTTCCAGGGCGGCGTCGCGTTCAAAATACTGTTTATACTCAGACCAGGTGGTGGCCGCGATGGTGCGCAGTTCGCCCCGGGCGAGCGCGGGCTTGAGCAGGTTGGCGGCGTCCGCGCCGCCGGCCTGATTGCCCGCGCCGATAATGGTGTGCGCTTCATCGATAAACAACAGCACCGGCGTGGGTGATTGCTGGACGGCGTCGATGACGTTTTTCAGGCGCTGCTCAAACTCGCCTTTTACCCCCGCGCCGGCCTGCAACAGGCCGAGATCTAAAGTACGCAGGCTGACGTTCTTCAGGCTGTCCGGCACGTTGCCTTCGACGATACGCAGCGCCAGGCCCTCAACCAGGGCGGTTTTGCCGACGCCCGGTTCGCCGACCAAAAGGGGATTGTTTTTGCGGCGGCGCGAGAGGATAGCGATCATACGGTGGATTTCGCTATCGCGGCCGAAGATCGGGTCGATCCGCCCGGCTTTGGCTTTTGCGCTGATATCCAGGGTGTATTTATCCAGCGCGGCCTGCAATGCTTCGCCAGGGTGTTGGCCTGAGAGCCTGTTCACATTAGCTATTGGCGCCGCGTCGTCCAGTGAGCGGGGCCGCATATGCAGACCGTTCTGCCGCAGCAGCTCAGGGCGCTCGTCGGACTGCGCGTCCATCACCGGCTTGAGGCGGGCTACCTGTGGGGCGCTCAGGCTGAACAGCGGCCATGCGCCTTCGCAGCGCAGCAGGCGCGGCCGGGATATGAGCGCTTCCAGCACGTGCACGCTGCGGATGGTCTGGCTATCATCCTGCAATGACGCGGCCAGCCAGGCGGCCTTCATCAGGGTCTGCAGGTCATCGGCGAGCCGCGGGCGGATATGCACCGAGCGCGGCAGGGTATCGAGATGCGACAACAGGCTTTGCCACAGGTTGTCCATGTTCCACTCGTAACGGCGCGCCAGCACGGTGATATCGCCTTCGCCCGGCTCCAGCAGTTTCAGCAGCCAGTGCTCGATGGTAATCTCCGCGTGGGTCCGGGTTTGACAGAAGGTAGCGGCGGCTTCCAATGCCTGTGCGCAGTATGGGTTGAGACGACGAAGTAAAACGGCTGACAGGTTTTCCATGCTGCATTCCTTTTTTGGCTACGCTACCGCCCCTGGCCTTTCCTTAGCATTCAACAATGCTGGAAACCAAGGCCCATAAGGTGGGTGTTGAAATTGTTTTGCTGTTGGCGGAACGGCCTGGACAAGCGGTTTGGCAAACAACAAAAACAGCAGACGGCGAACCGCCTGCCGTTGGGCGTTAAGAGGTGGTACGTTCGTTCCAGGCGTCGGAATGAATAATGTTGCCGTCCTTGTAGGTCCAGGTGATTTTTTCGTAGCGCAGTTCAATCGCTTCGAGATGGTTGTGTTTCTCGAAAGCAGGATCTTTGATGTCGTGCATTTTTGGCGCGACTTTGACCACCTTCACGTTTTCAAGTTTGGTATTGAAATACTCCACCTCCTGGCCCGCGTCGTTGATGCAATACCATTTAAACTCAGCGGATTTCAGGGTCTGGCCGGTGGTGACCGCTTTGTACAGATACGGGCTGGAGGAGTCGATTTCCTTGGTGAACAAGAACGGGGTGTGGATGCGGGTACCCGTCAGTTTGCCGGTGTTATTGTCGGTGGGGGTGTACAGCATGTGTTCCTGCGCCACCACTTCGATGCTGCCTTCACGATCTTTGACGTCCACCGAACCTTTAATGTCCGCGCCGCCGTCGTCTTTCAGCCACAAATAAACTGGGATTGCCATGGTAGTTCTCCATTTCAATGTTATTCACGTATCAATCATTTGAAACGTGTTGGGACGCTGTCGCCTGCCAGGCGTTAGCCTGCGGCACCAGACTGATTTCGACGCGCCGGTTGGCTGCACGACCTTCCGGCGTGTCATTCATTGCAATCGGGCGCGTCGCGCCGTAGCCCTGAACCGCGAAGCGGGTCGGCGACAGGTCGCTGGTGGAAAGCATCCAGTCGCGCAGCGCTTCCGCGCGTTTCAGGGATAAAATCTGATTAGCCCGCGCATCGCCGGTAATGTCGGTGTGGCCGGACACCACAATCAACCAGCCGGGTTTGGCCTTCACGCCAATCAGCGCATTGAGCAGCATTTTTGTGCTGTTCGGCTTGAGCTGATGTTTGCCGGTGTCAAACAGCGACAGGGCGTCGAGACGCACGGTTTCCGGCGTGTATTTTCCTGGCGATGGCGATGGCGATGGCGATGGCGTCAGTGGCGGCGCGTAGGTTTTAAGCGCCATAAAAAGCGGCAATCTCAGGCGCTCTCCCTGGTAAAGACCTAAACCCAGGCGCAGCGGATTACCGTGACGCAACCAATCGTCAAGCTGCGCGGCATGCTGATGTAATATTTCGACCGCCTTGGCTTTTGGGCCGTAACTTCTCATCTCTACGCTTTCGTACTGGCGGATGTCGAAAGCAACCCGGCGCAGCAGGTGCTGGTTATGCCAGGCGCTGCAGCCCAGGGCCATCATGGCGATAAGCGTCGATGCCGTGACGGTTTGTCGCAGCATACGCCGGCGGGAAGACTCGCCGCTGCCCGACGGCAGGTCGGAAAAGATAAAGTCCGGGAGAAGTGGATGAGGGTTTTCGGCATCTGGTCCAGGGTGCCAGCCCGATACCTGCGTCAGCGCGGTGCGGGCAACCAGCCAGCGGTACCAGAGCGAAGCAGGTTCAATGTTTTTCATCCCGTTAACCTGAGACAGGATCACCTGCTGGGGCGATACGCAGGCCACATCGTTGTTGCGATCCTGAAATACCGGCAGTACCCGCGCGTTCAGCCAGTCATTATGCGCAGACAGGAGGATTGTTTGTTTGAACCGGCCGGCCTGTGCGCTATTGACCTCCGCGCGTTGCCAATTCGCCAGTGTCTCAGGCATCGTGACGGTGGGCCACAGCGTGAGGGGATGGGCCTCGCGCCGCGATAGCCAGACCGGGAGGATTGCAAGACTTGTGGCCACGATGCTGTAGATCACCAAAGGCAGGGCGCGGCGAATGTCCCGGCTAAGCTGAACCCATTGCCAGCGCAGTTCATGCAGTCTGGCGGACAGCGCGCGTTCATCACCCTGCTGCTGCGGATTGGCAACCAGCATGATAGCCAGCTGATTCGCCCATTCGGGGCGTTGCCACAGAATCTGCCGGGTCGACTGATGCAGCGAACGGCTATCCGCTATCCGCAGCCAGCAGCCCGCTGCCGTCTGAAGCACGGTGCTGTTGCCGAACAGAGATTCGAGGTCGTCACCGCAAACGAGTACCACCGGCAGACGATAGCTTTCCCCGGGAAGCTCGCCTGGCAGCCCGCCGGTAAACTCGGTGTCTGGCTTGCGGCGGGTGCGCCATGTGCCGATGACACACGCCATGACCACCAGCAGGAACGCCAGCCAGCGTACCGTCGGTGAAAAAGGCAGAAAAACCTGGCACAAAATACCCGCCGGTATGCCGATGCCGGCCCATAGCCATAAACGCCGCCGCCACATCGCGCTCATGGAACAGGCTCCGGCAGCAAGGTCGGCAACAGGCCGGTTAGCCAGTAATCCAGCCCCCACCACAACAAGGCGACGATGCAGGCGGCCAGACCGATGCGCAGCGGCCAATAGCGAAGCCATACGCCAATACGACTGGGCGGCGGAGCCAAGGCAAGCGCCGGTCCCGATGGCGCAAAGCTGAAAGCGGGAACCAAATCGCTCAGCTTTACCACCAATTGCTCGCGCTCCGTCACCTCAAGCGAGCTGTATCCGCCCTGGAAACCGAGCATCAACGCCCGATGGAAACAGACTAGCACCCCGCTGTCCGGCGCGGGATCGCGCAAGACGGCGCGAATCCGTTCATAAAGCTGGCTACCGGCATCCAGCGTGTTGAAGAAATGCGCCTGCAAGGGGGAATCGCACCATACAAAATAGGCATCGTCCCGCACGCCGCGTCCTTTGACGCATTCATCCAGCAACGCGCACTGGGTATACAGGATGTGACCGGCATTCTGCTCACTGACGCCCGCGTCTCCCAACTTCCGGCGCACAGCTTCGACATCGGCAACGCATTTCTTCCAAAAGGCGCGGCCTTCGCCTTCAGCAAAGCTCACCTCCTGGCGAAGGCTTATCACCTGCAGCCAGGTTTCCTGCAGCAGGGCGTCAATATCAACATATCCGGTGCGTTCCATCATGGCGTGACTCATACGCGCAGCACCGCAAATAATTCGAGCTGGATCTCGCCGAGCGTGCCCGGGACGTAAAACACGCAGGCACCCGCTTCCATCATCTGCTTTGCCGCGGGATGGCTTAGGTCAAGTGAGAAATACTGATTCTCCAGACGTAACGGAATGGCGGCCGGGACATGGCTCAGAGGGCTCAGCGGGACCCCGCTAAGCGCCACATTCACCACGTTTCCGACGTCATCGGGCGCCCCGGCTTTGCATAATTGTGGGAACAGCGTTTGCAACCGGGCGCAGGAGAGGGGAGAGCGCACCGACAGGTAGAAATCAACCCCTTCGCGCAGGCGCGGATCGTGCAGGTTTCCCCGCCACTGATTGATCCGAGGCTCATGAACCAGTTCGATGGCCACAACGCGGGAAGGCAGGCTGGCTTCCAGCAGGATATTGAGCAACGCGAACAGCGGCGGGAAAACGGCGCTCAGACGGTCATGCCGATAAGCCGGAATGGCGGTGACGTTATACTCCAGCGAAAACGTCAGCAGGTTGCCGGCCAGTCTGGCCAGCTCCTGATAAAGCCGCTCTGGATGGGCCTGGGGACAACGCTGAAAATTTCCCAGCACCGGTTCGGCGCCGTTAAGGGCATTGAGCAGCCAGAACAGTGAGACGTCGGCGACGGCAAAGTCGGCCATGCGCGCATTGCTTTCCCGTCGCATAGCCATCAGTCTGTGCAGACGCGCCCGCAGCTGTACCATCAGGTTTTCCAGTTGCTCAACACACCAGCGGCTGGCATGCAGGCTCAGCAAGGGAGGAATAAAGTTTTCGTCCAGCGCCCAGCGTCCCTGGGCGTCGAGCAGTAAACGCGCAACCGGGCACACCAGATAATCGCCATTTTCCTGGGTATCCATACGCAGCGTCAGCTCATGCGTCATCACGGCGACCTGTTTCTTGTCTTCACCATAATGATTTTGCACGTCATGCCAGGCCTGGCGGTAACGCACCGGCCGTTCGGCCCGCTCGTCAGGCTGCAGGCAATTGCCGCCGTTGGCATAGAGCTGAGGCATTGCCAGCATCACGGTCGCGACCGTTGCACCGGCGGGAAGGCATGCGGCAAGCGTCAATGTGGGCGGGAGCAAATCGGCGCAATCCGTATCGATTAAAACGCCGTCCTGAAAACGAACGTTCAGACGCTCTGCTTTCAGTCGCCCCTGCGCCAGCGCATCCTGTTCAAACGAGGCGCGGAGCACCCCCCATGGATGGAGGACGCCCATTTGCGCAATACATTCATTGGTCCAGGCCTCAAGCGAGGCCTGTTGTTGAAACTGCTGCGGAGATACCAGAATTCCGCGGGTCCACAAAGGGCGTTCAATCTTCATCGCGCCTCCTGCTTTACGCTTTCGCTTTAGGCATTTGGGAAACCAATGACAGGTTCACATCCATGCCTTCCACCTGAAAGTGCGGTACGGCGTACAGTTTCACGCGAAAGAAGCCAGGGTTGTCGTCGATGTCTTCCACGGCCACTTTAGCGTCGCGCAGCGGGTGTGAAGCCTGCAGGTCGTCGCCCGGATCGGTCATTTCAGTTACCAGGGTGCGGATCCAGGTATTAAGCTCCAGCTCCAGCAGGCGGCGGTCTTTGGTGGTGCCGATGTTTTCCCGTTGTATGAGTTTCAGGTAATGTGCAATACGCGACAGCAGAAAGATGTAAGGCAGGCGTGAGTTGATGCGACTGTTGGCGGTTGCGTCGGCCGTGTCATACAGCGCCGGTTTCTGCGCCGAGTTCGCTGAGAAGAAGCAGGAGTAGTCACGGTTTTTGTAGTACGACAAAGGGATAAAACCCAGATTGGCAAACTCAAACTCGCGGGTTTCCGGGATCATCACTTCAGACGGGATTTTCATCTGATTGCCGGTGCCGAGATCATACAGGTGGATTGGCAGGTCGGTGACGGCGCCGCCAGCTTGCGGACCACGGATTTGTACGCACCAGCCGTTTTTGATAAAGCTTTTCACGATATTGACCGCAAAAGCGAAGGCGGCGTTGGTCCACAGGTACTTCTCATGGTCCGGGCCTTTCACTTCTTCCACATAGTTGAAGCTGCGCACGGGGAGGGTGTCCGGGCCGTAAGGCAGGCGAGCCAGGACGCGCGGCATGGTCAGACCGATGTATCGCGAGTCGTCGGAATCGCGAAAGGATTTCCATTTGATATACTCGGCACGGTCGAAGTAATTGCCGATATCCTTGATGGCGGCGACGTCTTCCATGGTGTCTTTCAGGAAGAATGCGGGACCTGCGGAGCCGATAAACGGCATGTGCGCGGCGGCGGACACCCTGGAAATGTTGCGTAGCAGCGCGACGTCGCGGGTGGTCGCGTCGAACTCGTAGTCGGAAATCACCGCGCCGATTGGCTCGCCGCCCGGTGTATCATATTCCTGGATATAGGCGTGGTGGTACATACCGCTTTGCGTGATTTCAGGGCAATCTTCAAAGTCCTGGCGCAGGTCGTCTTTTGAGACATCCAGCAGTTCGATCTTCACGTTCTGCCGGAAATCAGTGCGGTCAACCAGGAACTTCAGGCCACGCCAGCCGGATTCCAGGCGCTGGAATGCCGGGTGGTGCATCACCACGTCCAACTGACGGCTTATCTGCTCATCCAGGGTGGCAATATGGTTATCGAGCAGGGCCTTATCCAGCCGCACGACTTTTTGACCAGACTCTTTCAAGCGCGCCAGGAATACCTGAACGGCGGCGGTCACACGCTCGTCGGTGGTGACATCGCACATCGCCTGATTGTCCTGGAAGATATTCAGGTCGCCTAGCGAAGATACCGGCGTCAGGTTGATTTTGTCGAACAGGGAGGCGTAGACGCGACCGGTTTGCGGGCGCGGCAGCACCGAGGCCTGGCTGATGGGGGATGAGGTGTTTTCGTTAGTGACTGACATGAGCATTATCTCGCATTAATCCGTTAAGTTGAGGTATTACGCCCTGGGAGCCAGTGCGTTCAGTTCTTCGCGCAGTTCATCGCTCAGGCTGTCGTCTTTGAGAATCATCTCGAGTTCTTTGCGAAAGGTCGCGTTGTCCAGCAAATTGGATTTGAGATCACGCAGGAGATTGCGCATGGCGAGCATGGCGCGTAGTTGGGGAATTTGGCGCGCCACCTGCTCCGGCTCGAAATCCTGCATGTCTTTGAAGTTAAGCTTGATGCTTTTTTCGCTGTTATCGCCGGCCAGGGTGTTTTCGACGGTCAGGTTGAGCGCGGGGGTGAATTCCGCCAGCACGCTATTGAAGTTTTTCTTGTTGATGTTCACCTTTTCGCGTTCAGACAGCGGACGACTTTCCTGACCGTTGCTGTAATCCCCCATTACCATTAGTTTTAATGGTAATTCGGATTTCTTCTGCGCGCCGCCGGTGTGCAGGCTCAACTGAATATTTACACGCGCTTTCGGAATTTCCGACTGGAAACTATTTGACATGTTATTACCTTCTGCTGGGCTGTTGATATTATTTTGAGACAAGCGGAAATAACAGCTTTGCTTCCTGCAAGGCCACAAAGTGTATTACGTTACGGTATGTTCATCCCCGGCGGCGTAAATGAGGTTCTGAATTAAAGTATGATATTCTAATCAAAATTAATCAATACCGATAATGCGCGTGAACGGGGTTTATTGTGTTACTTGTTTGAATTTATACAATTTTTATTTAATCCTGACGGGTGGGGGATGTACTGAAGAAAACCAGGATTCCCATGCCTTTGAATATGATTTGACGCTATTTTATGATGATGTTCGGTAATAGGATGGATTAATGAAATTAATTTAACAAAAAAGCATATTATAATATTTATGCGAAAAAGTTATGAATGTTTTTTAATAAAGTAAGATATTAATAGCAGGGTTTAATTGCTATTTAATTAATATCCCCTATTGCCTGTTATTGTCGACATACAAACATCTTCTCATCGACGCCAACGCCGGCCTGTCGATATCTGCCCCAGTCGCTATTGTTCTCATGCATGCCTGATAAGTCTAAGCCTATCAGGCATAACATGTTTTATGCAGTCATTACCGTTCGTATCTTTCAGGAACCCATTTTTTCAGGGATACGGGCAATGACCTTTATTTCGAAATCGAACCCGGCAAGCCAGTTCACCCCTACCGCGGTCCAGTTAGGGTAAGGCGGTTGCTGAAATATTTCTCGCTTCACCGCCATGATCGTGTCGAACTGCTGTTCGGGATCGGTGTGGAATGTCGTCACGTCGATAATATCGTCAAGTGTGCAGCCCGCAGCGGTGAGAATTGCCTTCAGGTTGTCAAAAGCAAGCTTTACCTGAGCGTCGAATTGGGGTTCCGGCGAGCCGTCGACACGGCTTCCAACCTGCCCGGATACGAACAATAAGTCACCGGAGCGAATGGCGGCAGAGTATTGGTGTTCTTGGTACAATGCGTGGCGGTTGGCGGGGAAAATCGGTTTACGCTGGATCATAAGGCTACCTTTTCTTTTAGGGACCGGTTCGGTCGTTGCATCACATGTACGGTTAATTTGACATACGCGGCGTATGCCAATTGTATTATACATACGATGCGTATGTAAATTAAAATACGACGCGTATATAAAATGGAGTAAATATGGCAATAAAAGGTCGGGCCGAAACAATGGAGGCGAATCGGGTAAAGCTTATCTCAGCGGCGCGTAAAGCCTTTGCTGATAAAGGGTTTGCCGCAGCATCAATGGATGATCTGACCGCCAGCGTGGGGCTGACCAGAGGGGCTCTGTATCACAATTTTGGCGATAAAACAGGCCTGCTGGCCGCTGTTGTCGCACAGATTGACGGCGAGATGGCCGGGAGGGCGAAAGAAATGGCGCAATCGGCAGGGGATGACTGGGCCAGGCTACTCTCGGAAGGCGTTGCCTATATACAGATGGCGCTTGATCCGGAGGTGCAGCGTATCGTTCTGCTGGATGGACCTGCGTTTCTTGGCGATCCCTCACGGTGGCCAAGTCAGAATGCCTGTCTGGATGCGACCCGGAGCGCGGTGGCTGAGATGGTGAGTAAAGGGATTTTAAAGCCCGTGGATGTAGAAGCTGCGGCTCGTCTACTCAACGGGGCCGCATTGAATGCCGCCCTTTGGGTCGCGGCGAGCGAAGATCCGGTGGTCACGCTGCCAAAAGCGATAGACGCGTTTCAACTTCTGGTGAGCGGTCTGCTCGCGCGCAGGCCGTAGCATGAGGCATCGGACGCGCCCGGTCTGTGGCGGACATACGCCACCGACGTGCCCGGTTTTGCCTGCTTCAGGGCGTACGCTCGCGGTCTTTCTGGTATACGCACGCGCCGTCTCGCGCGCTTGCGGCCGGCAAAGCGAGGCGTTTTTTGTAAGTTTACTTCCCTGCATGATTACCGCCAAGCCCTGAAAATAACGCGGGCAGCGATGCCGGGAAGTATGCGGATTGCTAGAGGAAGCGCTGACAGCGAAAGACTTTATCTGAATCTGCTTTCGTCAGCCAAGTTCGTGGGCTGTCATTTTCAAGCAGGCGAATTATTTTGTACTCAGCTTTTGTTCTGCGGGGAAAGCCGTGGCCCATTAATGACGGAATCCCGTAGAATAAGATCTGAATTAAATTGGTTCTGCTCGGACAAATATCCACCATCGAGCATCGAAATAATCTGGTTAATCACTTCGATTACCATATCGCTGACGGGATCTTTTACGCTGGATAGCGCAGGAATAAGAAACGGTGCGATCGGAATATTATCAAAACCGATTACCGAGACGTCAGCAGGGACTGCCATGCCGGCGTCGTTGAGTTTTTTCATTGCACCAATTGCCATTTCATCGTTACTGGCAAGGATTGCGCTGAACTTCTGCTTGCCGGCGAGGAGGGTTTCAACCGCCGCCGCACCGCTGGCCGATGACCATTTACCCTGTACAATCAGCTCTTCCCGAACCGGTAAGGCAAAAGCGGTCAGTGCCTCTTTATAACCGGCAAAGCGTTCAATGGCGGTCGGGGAATCCATTGAACCGGTAATAAACGCAATGTCATGGTGACCACGTTCAATAAGCACTTTGGTGGCATTAAAACTAGATCCTTTGTGGTCACAATAAATACAGTGGCTCTGATGTTTTCTCAGCTTTCGGTTCACCACCATGACTGGTTTTTTATATTTGTCGACGATAGCGTCCAAGTTATCAATAGATAAAAATCGAGGATAAATTATAATCCCTTCGCAGCCTAAATCATTCAGAAACTCAATTGCCTCCTGTTCCTCTACGGCGCTGTTTTTTCCATCCACCAGAATCAGCTTACGCCCGTTAGCATCCAGTTTTTTGGCCGCCTGAGAAATCAGCTCACTAAAATAATTACCGTTATACAATGTATTGGTTACCACCAGCCCGATACACATGGATTTGCTGGTCGCCAGATTCCGTGCCAGTAAGTTCGGACGATATCCCGTATCTTCGATGGCCTTGTAAACCTGATCCTTGGTTTCCTGGCTTACATAGCCTTTCCCTGAAAGAACGCGTGAAACCGTGGTTTTTGAGACGCCTGCTCTGGACGCTACTTCCTGCATTGTCGACATCAGGCATACCTAAAAGAGAATTGATACCCCATTCTACACATTTTGTCAGTTTTCCGAAAATCTCGACTTGGAAAAGACTCCCAGAGGGATCGTCATCACAAAAATGAAACGACGCTAACATTTTCTATTGAAGTTATAAAAAGATATACACATTATTGTATGGAACCGGTTACCTATCGTTTCAGACACAAACTATAAAAAACATAAAATCCGGCTCATAGGCAACAGTATATTATTTAATGCTATGAATTTTAGAGAGTTATTGCTCATGCCGAATAATTTTGCAGCAATGTCGCCGTCACCCGGCGACGCGGGCAAGGTAGCGGCGGCTACGCACCGCATGAGGCGTTTACGTTTGGTTATCAACGATCAATCCTTGATTGATGGCGAGAAACTCCAAGCCATTGCCGGTGTGATGGGCGTGGCGCATTAAAACCTTAAGCTGCGCCAAACGGCACTGGCCGCGGCGGCTTCCGCCATTGTCGCCGGGATTTCCACGCCCTTTGTCGTTTCGCAACGCGTTGTAAATACTTATTAAAGAACTTAAAAAAGGACCTTCACATGGCTGCATCATCATTTCCTGCCGATTTCTTATGGGGCGGCGCGATTGCCGCCAACCAGGCCGAAGGGGCTTGTTTTGAAGGCAAAAAAGGCCTGGCAACGGTCGATATGATCCCGCACGGTGAACATCGTTTGGCAGTGAAAACCGGTCAGGAAAAGCGTTTTACGCTGAAAGACGATGAGTTCTATCCGAGCCATCAGGCGATTGATTTTTACCACCGTTATAAAGAAGACATCGCGCTGATGGCGGAAATGGGATTCACCGTGTTCAGAATCTCGATCGCCTGGAGCCGCCTCTATCCGAAGGGTGACGAACTGACGCCGAACCCCGAAGGTATCGCCTTCTACCGCGACGTGTTTACCGAATGTAAAAAGTACGGCATCGAACCGCTGGTAACGCTGTGCCACTTCGATGTGCCGATGCATCTGGTGGTCGAATATGGTTCATGGCGCAACCGCAAAATGGTCGAATTTTTTGCCCGCTATGCGCGAACCTGTTTTGAAGTCTTTGACCGGCAGGTGAAATACTGGCTAACCTTCAACGAGATCAACATCCTGCTGCACAGCCCATTCTCCGGTGCCGGTCTGGTATTCGAAGAGGGTGAAAATCAGGAGCAGGTAAAATATCAGGCTGCGCATCACGAGCTGATCGCCAGCGCGCTGGCGACAAAAATTGCGCACGAAGTCAATCCGCAGAATCAGGTCGGCTGCATGCTGGCGGGCGGTAACTTCTACCCGAGAACCTGCAAACCACAAGACGTGTGGGCGGCGCTGCAAAAAGACCGCGAAAATCTGTTCTTTATCGACGTGCAGGCGCGCGGTGCTTATCCGTCCTACACCAAACGCGATTTTGCCGAGAAGGGTATTACCCTTGACAAAGAGCCGGGGGATGACGACATCCTCAAAAACACCGTCGATTTCGTCTCCTTCAGTTATTACGCTTCACGCTGTGCCTCGGCGGACATGAGCGACCATAACAGCGAAGCGGTCAATATCGTCAATTCGCTGAAAAATCCCTATATTGAAGTCAGTGAATGGGGTTGGGGTATCGACCCGCTGGGCCTGCGTATCACTATGAATATGATGTACGACCGCTACCAGAAACCGTTATTCCTGGTGGAAAACGGCCTGGGCGCGAAAGACGAAATCAACGCACAGGGTGAAATCGTCGACGATTACCGTATCAGCTACCTGCGTGAGCACATCAAGGCGATGGGCGAAGCCATCACCGACGGAGTCCCGGTGATCGGCTACACCTCATGGGGTTGCATCGATTTGGTTTCCGCCTCTACCGGCGAAATGAGCAAACGCTACGGCTTCGTCTACGTCGATCGAGACGACAGTGGCAATGGCACCTTGGAAAGAAAAAGAAAGAAATCGTTTTATTGGTATAAGAAGGTGATTGCGAGCAATGGGGCGGATTTGGATTGACATGCGCTTATTGCGTCTTGTGTTTTTCAATTGACCACAAACCAGGCCTGGGAAGGTGATATTAGCTTCATCTGGACTGGTTAACGTTGGCATGATGGATCTGAACGCCCGGCGTGTTATCGGCTGGGCAATATTTTTGAAAGGCGGTGCGTTGCCGGTTATCGCCGTGCTGGATATGGCCCGGCAAACTCGAGGCCATCCTAAGGGAATAGTATTACACAAAGTGAGTCAGTTTGGTCGTCGGGTCTTCCTTGAGCGAAAACGACGTTATCGGATGACGAAAAACATGCGTCGCCATGGTCATCGTTATTATAACGCAGCGATGGGGAAGTTATTAATAAGTCTAAAAAACAATAGGTTGCCAAACTAGCGGGGCGGCTTGAAAATACATGGGCGATTGTCTGACGCGTTATTACAACTACGTCAGGCCCACAGCTAAAATAGGGGTCTGTCGCCCCCTATCAGCTGAAATTATGTCTAATTTATTTTCTGGGAATCGTGGGTCATAACACTATTAAGCTCAGTATTTAATATAGAACCGGTTATTTACTTAAGAGGACTTTATTTATGTCTAAAAATTATGCGGCATTATCACAATCGATAGTCGATGCCCTCGGCGGGGCAAACAACATTGCCGCAATTACCCACTGTATGACGCGCTTACGCTTTGTTATTAATGATGATTCAGCGGTGGATACGGAAAAACTTCAATCCCTCAGCGGTGTACTGGGCGTGGTAAAAAACAACAACCAGTGCCAGGTGATCATCGGCAATACGGTTTCTCAGGCTTATGCCGAGGTGTTAAAACTGTTGCCAGAAAATGCCGTTGCAGAACGCCCCCTGCCGGGGAAAAACAAACTTACCCTGAAACGTATTGGCGCAGGCATTCTGGATGCGTTGATCGGTACCATGTCGCCACTGATCCCGGCGATTATCGGTGGTTCGATGGTGAAACTACTCGCCATGGTTTTCACTATGACCGGCGTACTTACCAGCACCTCGGCGACACTCATTATTCTTAATGCTATTGGCGACGGCGCCTTCTTTTTTCTGCCGGTGATGGTCGCAGCATCCGCCGCGGTAAAATTCAAAACCAATATGTCGCTGGCGATTGCCATTGCCGGTGTGTTGATTCATCCCGGCTTTATTGATCTCATGGCAAAAGCCGCACAAGGTCAACAGGTCGAATTTATGGGAATTTCTGTCACGGCGGTAAAATATTCCTACACGGTGGTCCCGGCGCTGGTTATGACCTGGCTACTTTCCTACATTGAACGCTGGGTGGATAAAATTACCCCCGCGGTGACAAAAAACTTCCTCAAACCGATGTTGATCGTATTGATCGCAGCCCCTATCGCCATCGTGCTGATTGGCCCGTTAGGGATCTGGATCGGTACAGCCATTTCCGCGTTGGTCTACACCATACATAGCTATCTTGGCTGGTTGTCCGTGGCGATCATGGGCGGGATTTGGCCGCTGTTGGTTATGACGGGTATGCACCGGGTGTTCACGCCAACCATTATCCAGACCATTGCCACCGTCGGGACCGAGGGCATGGTTATGCCGTCGGAAATCGGTGCCAATCTGTCGCTAGGCGGCTCATCTCTGGCGGTGGCGTGGAAAACGAAAAATTCCGGTTTGCGTCAAACCGCCCTTGCCGCAGCGGCATCCGCGATTGTGGCAGGGATTTCGGAACCTGCGCTTTATGGTGTGGCGATACGTCTGAAACGCCCGTTAGTGGCTTCGGTAATCAGTGGTTTTGTTTGCGGGGGTGTGGCGGGTGCGGCGGGACTGGCGAGTCATTCAATGGCGGCGCCTGGGCTTTTCACCAGCGTACAGTTCTTTGACCCCGCCAATCCGATGTCTATCGTCTGGGTGTTTGGGGTGATGGCGCTTGCCGTGGTGCTCTCTTTTGTATTGACGCTGTTGCTGGGTTTTGAGGATATACCGATGTCAGAAAACCAAAGCAAAAAAGTTCAACCTGCTCAAGCGGTATTAGCTCATACGATGGAAAGATAATGATCTACTGAAACTGTGTATCATCACGGCCTCAATATAACGCTTTTATAAATATCGATCTTTACGGGGTTATATCCTGGAAGTCGATATATCTATTGCCATGCCATTTTTATATTAATGACATTATTAGGGTTTTTTGAACTAATAAATTTTCCATTAGCATATTAACTACATTTTACTTTTATAAAGGGCATTTATAATGAAAATTTCTCGGCTTGCATTTTTGATTCCTGCACTATTGGCTTCAGCAACTTCTGGGGCGGCGGAAATTTATAATAAAGAAGGTAACAAATTAGATTTATATGGTTTTTTTAATGGCATGCATTATTTTTCGGATGATAAAGGTAGTGACGGCGACAAAACTTATATGCGTTTTGGTTTTAGAGGTCTGACTCAAATTTCTGATCAGCTCGCTGGATTTGGCCGCTGGGAATATCAAATCCAGGGCAACCAAACCGAGAACCAAAACACCGCATTTACGCGTTATGCCTATGCCGGTTTGAAGTTTGCCGGGTCTAACTCTTTCGATTATGGTCGTAATACCGGTGTTTTATATGATGCGGCATCCTATACAGATATGCAGCCGGAATTCGATGCTTCCACCTATGGCTCTGACCAGTTTTTATTCAAACGTGGCAACGGTATTGCCACTTACCGTAACACCGATTTTTTTGGTTTGGTTGACGGCCTGAAGCTGGCTTTGCAGTACCAAGGTAAAAATGATAGTGGGGCGGGCGAGCCGGGTACCCGTAACGTATTGTCTCAAAATGGCGATGGCTACGGCTCCTCTTTGAGTTACGATTTTAAGTCCGGTATCAGTGTCGCCGGTGCATTTTTTAGCTCGAATCTTACCGATGAGCAAAATTCCGCACCGGGCATTATGGGCGGGGGCGGAAAAGCCGAGGGTTATACCGCAGCGATTAAATATAATGACAACCGCCTATATCTGGCGGCAATGTATACTCAAGCCTATAATGCGGCGAAATTCGGATCACCGAGCGCTACAGCCTACGGTTTAGCCAATAAATCACAGGCCGTTGAGCTCTATGCGGGGTACACCCTGCTTTCAGGTCTGGTTCCCTTCGTCGCTTATAACCAAACGCGTGGAAACAATTTAGGTACTGATCGTATGGGTAACAACTACGATGCCCAGGACCTGGTCAAGTTTGTTGATTTTGGTTTCACGTACAACTTCAACAAAAATATGGTGACCTACGTTGACTACAAGGTTAACTTACTTGATGACGACACATTCACCAAAAATGCCGGTATCGTCACTGATAACGTGGCGGCAGTCAGCATGAAGTACCAATTCTGATGAAATCGATAGTCCGGTAAATGTTTGCGTTTCGTTGAATAAGCGGACAAAAACACCGGAAGCGTTTCTGTACAGCGCGTCAGCGTTGACAGCGGGGCGAGCCTCATGGATGAGGCGAGTTATCGAATGCGGTTCGACGGCGAGCCCGGATCCCGGAAAGCAAAAAACCAGCCCTGGGGCTGTTTTTTTTAATCATGGTGCCCGGACTCGGGTACATTCAGTTTTCTATTAAGTTGAATTCCATCATAAATTTTATCCCCGCCGGTTGTCAAGACTCGCATATTGACCCGTATTTGGGGTCTGAGTAGCAACGGAACAGAAAACCTACACAAGCTCGCTGTCATGCATTTCTAATGGTGCGCTATGTCAGGTTCAGCCCGCCATCCGACAGCAAAATTTCGCCGGTCAGGTAGTCCGAAGCTACCAGCATAGCGACGATTTGGGCGACATCCTCCGGTCTGGCGGCTCTGCGCATGGGCGAACGCTCTCGCCAAAGCTGTTGGGCAGCGGTCCAATCCGCCGTTAGAGGCGTATCCACCAAACCAGGGGCAACGGCATTCACTCTGATATCCGGTGCAAGCGATACTGCAAGCAGGCGAGTGACATGGTTCAACGCGGCTTTCGATGCGGCATAAGGGATTGATGCACCCTTGGGCCGGACGCCA
>NZ_DASWOM010000032.1:0-14802 GCF_036398755.1 Acerihabitans sp.
CCGCCGCCGGGCGCTCCGATTACCGCTCGGACGGGTTATCCTGGCGGAGATAAAAAGACGACGGCGGCAGGGCGATTTGCAAAATCACCGGCTGGTATTCACGATCGTTGCCAATGCGCCGGGCAATAAAACGCGCCAGCATAAATCCGCCCAGGGCGCCCAGCAGCCCGCCGCAGGCCGCGGCAAGGTCGGTATTGAACCAGGCCTGCATGATGGCGGCGCAGCCAATCAGGCCCGCCAGCGGCAGCATATACACCAGCAGCGCCGAACGGATAAGGCTGCCCTCGGTAATACCGACTTCCACCCGCTGGCCCGGCACCAGCGGATGCCGGCTTTCAACCTTCAGCTGGTGCTCGGAATCAGAACCCATCTTATTAAGGATGCTGGTACCGCAACTGCCGCTGGAATGGCAACTGCCGCAGCCGGAACGCTGCTCGCAGCGCAGCTGCGCCACGCCCTGCTGCCAGGAGATAACCGTCGCCCATTCTTTGATCATGGTTGCGCCTTAAATAACACGCCGTCGGCGATACGTTTGGCGGTGGCCGGAGGCAGTTCGCCGACAACGGTGATGTCTTTATTGTCACGCACCTCGGTGTGAACGGTGCGCCGTCCGGTGCGGATAAAACGCTCCGCCTCGCCCTGCTGCGCCTGGGAAATATTGACCGAGAAGCTGAACAACCCATCGCTGTACAGCCTGGTCTCGATCGGCACGTTAATCCCGGGCAATGAACGGCGGCTGCGCGAGACTTCATTCACCCCCGCCGGCAGCCAGCTGGCCGTCCAGTCAAATTCCGCTTTTTCCGACGCCGGCATGGCCAGCAGCGGCGGCAGGCTAACCGTTTGCAGCCCCTGCATCAGGGACTGCACCTGCGGATCCACGATAAAGGAGATCACGCGAAACTGTTCGAGCGCCTCGCCGTCGCGATCGAGCAGATCGGCGCGCAGCGGCAATTTGGTGGCGGTGTCAATCCACAGCACATAACCAAACCGCGTGCCGTCCCGCGCCACTACCCGCAACACGTCGCACAGGCGATCGGAGACCCGGGTGCGGCCAACGGGGATAAAATCGTAGAATTGGGCCAGGCGTTCAAAATCAGCGTAAACGATAGAAGGGAGAGAATCAACGATATGATCGCCGGCCAGCGTAAAAGGCTCCAGACCAGGTTCGAAAAAACTGATCTCGTTATCACGCTGCACGATTTCACGACGGGGACCGTCCATTTGCAGCAGCTGGGCCAAACGATGTTTTTGGTACACCGCGTGGCGAAAGCGTAACGAATCGACACCCTGCTTGCTGACGCTGACAAAAGCAAACTCATAATTCAATGACTGGCTGGCCTGGTTCATCTGCTGCAATAGCGCGCCGGGCGCGATGGCCGGGGCATCGGCGGCGGTCGCGGCGGCGGAAAAGAGCAGGCTGCCTGTCATGAAACAAACAGCACACCAAAATGGCTTCATTACTGCGGTTGCATTCCTAAAGACTGGGTACCAGGCACCTGGACCGCGGCCTGCTGGGTTTCATGCTGGTCGAATTGCAGCTGCGTGGAGTGGACCCGACGCTGCAGTTCGTAATCCTGCAAGATGGCGTTGATACGCTTACGCTGCTCCTGCATCTGCTGCTGGGAGCCATTATCGGCGGCGTTGGTCGCCGAAGGCACTCCCAGGCTGACCGGCGAAGCCTGGCCCATCATCGGCAGGGTGTTGAACACCGGCGCTTCTGGCTGGGCATCATTGTTGACCGGCTGGTTATAGTGCTGCACGCCCACGATCACCGCCAGCGACACGCACGCCGCCAGGCCGATTTGCGTCAGCTGCGCGGCCCAAGGGCGCGCCTTATGCCAGAACGGCAGCTTATGCCAGGTATCCGGCGCCGGCTGCGATTCCTTGACCGCATCGGGCAGCAGACGGACCGGCTCGCGAGCAATGGCCTGCGCCACCCGATCGGCTATGTCAAGATGCAGCGTCGCGCCGATATCCCCGCGCAGGGTATCGCGAATCAGATGATACCGTTGCCAGCTTTGTTGTAACTTGTCATCCCTGGATAATTCGTTGAGCAGTTCGTTATCGAACGACTCCCCATCCATAAGAGCGGAAAGCTTTTCGTTATGCATGCGTGGGTACCTTCTCCTGCCGCCATCGTTATCGCTGAATCAGCGGTTGAATTTTGTTGTCAATAGCTTCGCGCGCACGGAAGATTCGCGATCTTACCGTTCCCACCGGGCAATCCATGATGGACGCTATCTCTTCATAGCTCAGGCCATCCAGTTCCCGAAGGGTGATTGCCATGCGCAAATCCTCGGGAAGCCCTTCGATAGTGCGAAACACTATCTGCCGCAACTCTTCAGACAACATTAAATTCTCAGGGTTCGATATTTCTTTCAACGCGCCGGCACTTTCATAGTTTTCGGCGTCGTTGGCGTCCACGTCGCTAGACGGTGGGCGCCGGCCCTGAGCAACCAGATAATTTTTAGCCGTGTTAACAGCAATACGATACAACCATGTATAAAAAGCGCTATCGCCGCGAAATGATTCGAGCGCGCGATAAGCCTTGATAAACGATTCCTGGGCCACATCCGGCACGTCCCCCTGGGGAACATATCGGGATACCAGGCTCGCCACTTTGTGCTGGTAACGAACGACCAGTAAATTGAACGCTTTTTGGTCGCCTTTTTGCACCCGTTCAACCAGCACCTGATCCGTTAACTGCTCGCTCATCCGAGGTAAATTCTCCTCAAATTTATCTCCACGCGAAAAATAGTACCGCCAGCCTCTAAACCAATAACACGAGCAAGCTCCCGTTTGGAGTTTACGCTATAGATAAAGTTCCGCCCCGCCTGTCTTTTTGTTAAATTTAATCGGGGACGGTTCTCGACGCGCCGGCACGTTGGCCGGGAGGCAGTCAGACTACCATGAAATAAAGTTTTATAGTGTCAGAATCCTGAAATCACCCTGCCGGAGCGGCATGTCTACGCCCGGCGCCCTATTGAAAGCGCAGGGTACCGTGAAATGCCCCGGATGTCAGTAAACATGCGTAAATACCCCGACGGGTAAATTATCAGCAATTAGCGGTTTAGCCCTAAATCATACAGTGCTAACATCAGAAAACTATTATTACTGGCATGGTAACCATCCCCATTATGCAACCTTTAACTGAACATGTAACCGACGTGCTGGTCATCGGCAGCGGCGCCGCCGGTCTCTCCCTGGCGCTGCGTCTCGCGGGACATTGTAAGGTCATGGTGTTAAGCAAAGGTCCCTTGAACGAAGGATCGACCTATTACGCCCAGGGAGGGATTGCGGCGGTGTTTGATGAAACCGACACCATCGCCTCCCACGTCGAGGATACGCTTATCGCCGGCGCCGGCCTGTGCGATCGCGAGGCGGTGGAGTTTATCGCCGGCAACGCCCGCCATTGCGTGCAGTGGCTTATCGACCAAGGCGTGCTGTTCGATACGGAAGCGGGCACCGGCACCGGCGGCGGGACGGGAAACCATGCCGGCACAGCGCCCGATGAGCGTTATCACCTGACCCGCGAGGGCGGGCATAGCCATCGGCGCATCCTGCACGCGGCGGACGCCACCGGCAAAGTGGTGGAAACCACCCTGGTGTCACAGGCGGCCAGTCATCCCGATATCCATATCATGGAACGCTGCAACGCGGTGGATTTGATAAGTTCGAATAAAATCGGCCTGCCCGGCACCCGGCGCGTGGTCGGCGCCTATATCTGGAACCGCGAAAAGGAACGGGTGGAAACCTGCCGGGCGAAATGCGTGGTGCTGGCGACCGGCGGCAGTTCGAAGGTCTATCAGTACACCACCAACCCCGACATTTCGTCCGGCGACGGCATCGCCATGGCCTGGCGCGCCGATTGCCGGGTGGCCAACCTGGAATTCAACCAGTTCCATCCCACCTGCCTGTTCCATCCGCAGGCGCGCAACTTCCTGCTTACCGAGGCGCTGCGCGGCGAGGGCGCCTACCTGAAACGCCCCGACGGCACGCGCTTTATGCCCGATTTCGACCCACGCGCCGAGCTGGCGCCGCGCGATATCGTGGCCCGCGCCATCGACCATGAAATGAAACGTCTGGGCGCCGACTGCATGTACCTGGATATCAGCCACAAGCCCGCCGACTTTATCCGCCAGCACTTCCCGATGATTTACCAAAAATTGCTGACGCTGGATATCGATCTGACCAAAGAGCCGATTCCCATCGTGCCGGCGGCGCACTACACCTGCGGCGGCGTGATGGTGGATCAGCATGGTCGCACCGACCTGGACGGACTCTATGCCATCGGCGAGGTGAGTTACACCGGCCTGCACGGCGCCAATCGCCTGGCGTCCAATTCGCTGCTGGAATGCCTGGTGTACGGCTGGTCGGCCTCGGAGGACATTCTTTCGCGCCTGCCGTCCATTAAGCTTGCCAGGCAGTTGCCCGCCTGGGATGAGAGCCGGGTGGACAACTCCGACGAAGAGGTGGTGCTACAGCATAACTGGCACGAACTGCGGCTGTTTATGTGGGACTACGTGGGCATAGTGCGCACCACCAAACGCCTGGAACGCGCGCTGCACCGCATCAATCTGCTGCAGCGGGAAATCGACGAGTATTATTCCAATTTCCGTATCTCGAATAACCTGCTGGAAGTGCGCAACCTGACCCAGGTGGCCGAACTTATCGTCAAGAGCGCCATGCTGCGTAAAGAGAGCCGCGGCCTGCACTACACCCTGGACTATCCGGACATGGACGCCAACCCGCGGCCGACTATCCTGCATCCCTGATATCGGCGCGCAAAGATGAGCCGGGCGCCCGGCGGCTTTCGCCTCGGGCGGATGTTACCCAGGCCGCTGGCCGTCGGCGCCGTCCCGGCCGGCGGGCGGCAGATAGAACCCGCCGGTCAGCGCCCGGTACGCGGCCGAATAGCGCCCGTCGCCGTCGCGCAGCAGCAATGTCGTATAGGTCATGTCGCCCTGGCGGGGCGCGAAGCCCAGCAAAACCCGGTGAAAGGGTTTTTTCGCGTTGTCCGCCACATCGGTGCGAAAGCGCAGATGCCAGCCGCCAAGCCGCGCCATGGCGATAACCTGTTCGCCGATAGCCGTCGGCAATATCAGCGAGAACAGGCCATCCGGCGCCACCAATCGACGGGCGGCATCAAGCAGGCGCTGATGGGTCAGGGTTGCCGTATAGCGCGCCCGGTCGCGCTCAGCGCTTCTGGTGGCTAATCCGACCGGAAAAAATGGCGGATTGCTGACGATAAGTCCGTAGCCCGCTATCTTATCCGCGGCAAGATAATCCAGAATATTCGCGTTGATGCAGCGCAAACGGGACGCCCACGGGCTGGCGGCGAAATTCTCCTCCGCCTGCCCGGCGGCGGCGGGGTCAAGCTCGACGGCATCGATCCGCACCTCCGGGTTTGCGCGCTGCGCCACCATCAGGGCTATCAGGCCGCAGCCGGTGCCGATATCCAGCACCCGCCCCGTTTTGCCCAAGGGGGTCCAGGCGCCCAGCAGCACGCCGTCGGTGCCCACCTTCATGGCGCAGCGGTCATGAGCGGCAAAAAATTGCCTGAAGGTAAAACCGTCCCGGCGCAACGGCATGCCCTCTTTCAAGGATTCGATCATTATTAGGCTCTTTAGCACATATCGGGGTACTTTAGGGCAAACCGTCCGCGGATGAAATCATCCGTTGGCGCGGAAACAGATGAACATTATCCGCGATCCGTCTATAATCTGCGCCCCAACCAGAGGTAGACCATGACTGTAACCCAATTTGATGAATTCGACCTGCATGAAAGCCTGATCGCCGCGCTACGCGATAAAGGTTACGAGCGCCCTACCGCCATTCAGTCCGAAGCGATCCCGCCGGCAATGGACGGGCGCGACGTATTGGGTTCGGCGCCTACCGGTACCGGCAAGACCGCCGCCTATCTGTTGCCTGTACTGCAGCATCTGCTTGATTTCCCCCGCCGCAAATCCGGCCCGCCGCGCGTATTGATAATCACCCCGACCCGCGAGCTGGCGATGCAGGTGGCGGAACAGGCCAAGGAACTTGCCGCGCATACGCGCCTGGACATCGCCACCATTACCGGCGGCGTGGCGTTTATGAATCACGCCATTGTGTTTAGCGACAACCAGGATATCGTGGTCGCCACCACCGGCCGGCTGCTGCAATATATCAAAGAAGAAAATTTTGACTGCCGCGCGGTGGAAACGCTGATTCTGGATGAAGCGGACCGCATGCTGGAAATGGGCTTCGCCCAGGATGTGGAGCTTATCGCCGCCGAAACCCGCTGGCGCAAACAGACCCTGCTGTTTTCCGCCACGCTCGAGGGCAACGCGGTAAAGGATTTTGCCGAGCGGCTGCTTAACGATCCGGTGGAAATAGATGCCACGCCGTCCCGGCGCGAACGTAAAAAAATCGTCCAATGGTACTACCGCGCCGATGATATCAAGCATAAAACCGCCCTGTTGGCCCATCTGCTCAAATTGCCGGACGTGACCAAAGCCATCGTTTTTGTACGCAAACGCGAGCGGGTGCATGAAGTGGTAGGCTGGCTGCATGAGGCCGGCATCGCCACCTGCTACCTGGAAGGCGAAATGGTCCAGGCCAAACGCAACGAAGCCATCAAGCGCATGACCGACGGCCGCATGAATGTGCTGGTGGCGACAGACGTGGCGGCGCGCGGGCTGGATATCGACGATATCAGCCATGTGATCAACTTTGATCTGCCGACCACCGCCGATGTTTACCTGCACCGGATCGGCCGTACCGCCCGCGCCGGACGCAAGGGCTCGGCCATTTCCCTGGTGGAGGCGCACGACCATCTGCTGCTGGGTAAAATCAGCCGCTACCTGAATGAGCCGCTGAAGGCGCGGGTGGTGGATGAGCTTCGTCCCGTCACCCGGGCGCCGGCGGAGAAAACCACCGGCAAACCCTCGAAAAAAGTGCTGGCCAAACGTAAAGAGAAAAAAGAGCTGAGCCAGGCGAAGGACAAGGTTAAGGTCAAGGTTCGGTTGCGCGATAAGCTTAATATCGGCAAGCGCCGGGTAGGTAAAACCGCATCGACGGCCGCCGCCGTCACGCCGAAAGCGGATGATGAATAAAGCATCACCCACCGTTAAAAGCCGCCCGAACGGGCGGCTTTTTTATGGTCTAAACCGTGGTTTTCAGCCTGTTAGCCATTTTTAATCATAACAAAGCCGATTTCCGGCTAAGAACCGTCCGCGATAAACTTATCTGCAATAAAAAAATAGTTAAAAAATGTCTTTTTTCAACAGGTTATATTTATTTTTGATATAAGATGGCATTGATTAAAATTGGCGCAGCGGGGGACTTATCAAAAATTGATCCGAACGCACATTCCGTTTTTGTTGTCGCAATTACTTGATTTTTAATAGTTATTATTAGCATGTAGGAAAGAGAGAAATAAAAAAGGGAGCTTATGCTCCCTTTATGCATCGCGGGCCGTTAAAGAGCGGCGGTGAAGGTACGGGTAATGACATCACGCTGCTGTTCAGGGGTCAGCGAGTTGAAGCGCACGGCATACCCGGATACGCGAATGGTCAGCTGCGGATATTTATCAGGGTTGGCAACAGCGTCTTCCAGGGTTTCACGGGTCAGCACGTTGACATTAAGGTGTTGTCCACCTTCCACACGCACAGTTTCCTTGGCTTCAATGGGAATCTGGCGATATTCGATATTGCCCAGTTCGCTTAACGCAACCACCTGGTCGTCGGCATAGCCGGCAACGGCGCACAGGCAACGGGCTTGTTCAATACTGCTGTCAAGCAGCCAGAAAGAGTTGACCAATGCTTTATTGTCAGCCTTGGTGATTTGAGTTCCGATAATCATAGAATGCCTCCATGGTGTGGCTACAAAATCTGCCCATTCTCGTCCGGTAGACTACCGGCCAATTGGGTATTTGGTAAAACCAATTTGTCTTACTGAGTATATACCAGCCAATTGGCCCGGTTTCTTTGATTTAAATCAATTTATGGGCGGTAAAAATAGAGGGCGTGAAAGCATGTTTTTGTTTTATATCAATTATTGCATTATCGGCCGCATGTGTTTTGCGCACATTTTTTTAACGTTTACTCGCTTAGTTGCAACAGCGGGGGCGGCGGAAAAGATGTCGTCCCTCGGCATAAGACGGTAAGCTATCCACAGTCGCCAATTAACATGGAGCGTAGCATGACACACAGTCCAACCTGGCGGGACGCGCTCGCCGAAGAGAAGACCAAGCCCTATTTCCAGCAAACGCTGAACGCCGTCGCCGGCGAGCGGGCGGCGGGTAAAATCATTTACCCCCCGCAAAAAGACGTGTTCAACGCCTTCCGCTTTACCGAGCTGGCCGCGGTAAAGGTGGTGATCCTGGGACAAGACCCCTACCACGGTCCCAACCAGGCGCACGGTCTGTCCTTTTCCGTCCGTCCGGGCGTGCCCGCCCCGCCCTCGCTGGTCAATATGTACAAAGAGCTGGCCAACGATATCCCGGGTTTTACCAAACCTGAGCACGGCTGCCTGCAAAGCTGGGCCGGACAAGGCGTCATGCTGCTCAATACCGTGCTCACCGTCGAGGCGGGCAAGGCCCACTCCCATGCCAGCCTGGGCTGGGAAACCTTTACCGATAAAGTGATTGCCGTGCTGAACGAACAGCGCGAGGGTATCGTGTTCCTGCTGTGGGGATCGCATGCGCAGAAAAAAGGCACCATTATCGACCCGCAGCGCCACCATATCCTGAAAGCGCCGCACCCATCGCCGCTGTCGGCGCATCGCGGCTTTTTAGGCTGCGGGCATTTTTCCAAGGCCAATGCCCTGTTGGAACAGCAGGGAAAACCGGTGATTGACTGGCAACCGCGGCTGCCGCCTGAATGAGCGGGAATACCTGAAGGGTGGGCCGGTTATCTGGCCAGATGACCGGCTCGCGGGTGGAGGAATCTAGGCCTTGGCTTTCGACACCGCCACCATGGCGGGACGGAGCAGACGCCCGTTGAGGGTATAGCCTTTTTGCATGATCATCATGACATGATTCGGTTCGTGTTCGCCGGATTCGAGCATGGTCATGGCCTGGTGTACCGCCGGGTCGAAAGGCACATGGGTATCGGCGACCACTTCTATCCCGTATTTGCGCACCACGTCCAGCAGCGATTTCAAGGTCAGCTCTATGCCTTCGATAAGCGGGGTCAGTTCGCTGTTGTTTTTATCAGCCATGTCCAGGCCGCGCTCCAGGTTGTCAATCACCGGCAACAGTTCACCGGCGAATTTTTCCAGGGCGAATTTATGGGCTTTTTCCACATCCAGTTCGGTGCGGCGGCGGAGGTTTTCCATTTCCGCCTTGGCGCGCAGCAGGCTGTCGCGCTCGCGTTGCTGCAATTCTTCAAGCCTCGCTTCCAGGCTGGCGATACGCTCATCGCGCGGATCCACGACGTTTGCCGTCTCGGGCGCTGCTTCCGTCTGCTGCCCCGCGTCCATCTCATCCGTGTTAATGTCTTGTGAGACTTGCTCGTCAGGTATCTTCTGTTCTTTACTACTCATCATGAGTTCTCCGCGTTTTAGCTTTTTAGTCTTGCTACTCAGCTTATTATGGGGATGAATAGCGGGGATTCAAGGGATGTCGCATAATGTAGTCAGCAAAACTCGGCGAGGAAAAGTAAACACATGAATCCCCCTTTCAAAAGCATCGGCATTGTCGGCCATCCACGCCATCCCAACGCCCTGGCCACGCACGAAATGTTGTACCACTGGCTGACCGGCCAGGGGCATGAGGTGATCATGGAGCAGCAGATCGCCCGCGATCTTGATCTTACCGGCGCCATCACCGGCAGCCTGGCGGATATCGGCCAGCGGGCGGAACTGGCGGTGGTGGTCGGCGGCGACGGCAACATGCTGGGCGCGGCGCGCATTCTGGCGCGCTACGATATCAAAGTCATCGGCATCAATCGCGGCAACCTGGGATTCCTCACCGATCTCGACCCCGACTCCGCGCTACAGCAGCTTACCGATGTGCTGGCGGGAAATTATCGCTGCGAACAGCGTTTTTTACTGGAGGCGCAGGTCTGCCGGGGCAATGAATGCGGGCGGCTCAGCACCGCCATTAATGAAGTGGTTCTCCACCCCGGCAAGGTGGCGCATATGATTGAGTTCGAGGTCTATATCGACGACAGCTTTGCCTTTTCGCAGCGCTCCGACGGCCTTATCATCGCCACGCCCACCGGCTCCACCGCCTATTCCCTCTCCGCCGGTGGACCGATCCTGACACCGCCGCTGGACGCCATCGTCCTGGTGCCGATGTTCCCGCATACCCTGTCCTCCCGGCCGCTGGTCATCAACGGCAGCAGCACCATCCGGCTGAAATTTTCCCAGGTCGGCAGCGAACTGGAGATAAGCTGCGACAGCCAGATCGCGCTGCCGATACAAGAGGGCGAGGAAATTTTTATCCGGCGCAGCGAATACCATCTGGATCTGGTCCATCCCCACGATTACAACTATTTTAATACGCTCAGCACCAAACTCGGCTGGTCGAAAAAATTATTCTGAAAATCAGCAGCCGGTACTTTACTGTATAAAAAACCAGGTTATACTGTGCTTAACCACAGCTGTGTTTTTATATACAGGAATCTGACATGCTGGCTCAGTTGACCATAACTAACTTTGCGATCGTACGCGAGTTGACGATTGATTTTCAATCGGGGATGAGCGTCATTACCGGCGAGACGGGGGCGGGTAAATCCATCGCCATCGATGCCCTGGGTTTGTGTCTCGGCAGCCGTTCCGACGCAGCCATGGTGCGCCCTGGCGCCCCCAGGGCGGATATCTGCGCGCGTTTCGCCCTCGGCGACGCGCCGCTGGCCGTTCTCTGGCTTGCGGACAACGCGCTGGATAACGGTAATGAATGCCTGCTGCGCCGCGTGGTCGGGCAAGACGGACGCTCGCGCGGGTTTATCAACGGCACGCCGGTGCCTTTATCGCAGTTGCGCGAACTGGGCCATCACCTGATCCAGGTCCACGGCCAGCATGCCCATCAGCTATTGCTGCGTCCCGACTATCAAAAACAGCTGCTCGACGCCTATGCGGATGAAAAAGACCTGCTGCGCTCCATGGCCGACGCTTATCGGCAATGGCACCAGAGCTGCCTTGATCTGGCCTCGTTTCGCCAGCATGCCTCCGAGCGCGAGGCCAGGCGCGAGTTATTGCAGTACCAGTTGAAGGAACTGAACGACTTTATCCCGGCGGAAGGCGAATTCGAGCAAATCGATCAGGAATACAAGCGGCTGGCCAACAGCGGCCAGTTGATCACCACCACCCGCCAGGCCCTGGAGATGCTAAGCGAGGGCGAGGACCAGACCCTGCTCGGCCAGCTGTATGCCGTTCAGCAACGGGTGGGCGAGCTGGTCGGCATGGACGGGCAGCTTTCACCGGTGATGGAATTACTGGAGGAAGCCTCCATCCAGCTGACCGAGGCCGCGGAGGAACTGCGCCATTACGGCGATCGGCTCGACCTGGACCCGGCGCGGCTGTATGAGCTGGAGCAACGTCTTTCCCGCCAGATTACCCTGGCGCGCAAACATCATGTGAAACCGGAAGACCTGCCGCTGTTTTACCAGCAACTTCTCCAGGAACAGCAGTTGCTGGAACAGCACGATACCGACGCCCAGGCGCTGGTCGAGACCGTGGCGCTGCACCACCTCCAGGCCGTGCAAACCGCGAGCAGGCTGCATGAAAAGCGCGTGGATCACGCCGCTGAACTTTCCGCCCTGATTACCCGCAGCATCCGCGAGCTGTCGCTGCCCCACGGCAGGCTGGAAATCCTGACCCATTTCGATGCGGAGAAACTTAGCGCCGAAGGCGCGGATGGTATCGAGTTCCTGGTCACCACCAACCCGGGGCAACCCTTGCAGCCTTTGGCAAAAGTGGCCTCGGGGGGCGAATTATCACGCATCGGCCTGGCCATACAGGTGATTACCGCGCGCAAAATGGATACGCCGGCGCTTATTTTTGATGAAGTGGATGTGGGCATTAGTGGCCCTACCGCCGCAATTGTGGGTAAAATGCTTCGTCAACTGGGCGAATCCACCCAGGTGATGTGCGTGACCCACTTGCCCCAGGTCGCGGGATCCGGTCACCATCACTTTTTTGTCAGCAAAAATACCGATGGCAACGAGACCGAAACCCAGATGATCGCCCTGGATAAAAAAGCCCGTCTGCAAGAGCTGGCGCGCCTGTTAGGCGGAAGTGAGGTGACTAAAAATACGCTGGCAAACGCTAAAGAACTGCTCGCAGCTTAGAAAAGGCTAACTTTTTTACGTTCCCGTGGTCATAGATGGGCCTTGTAGAGGTTCCCAACGCCGGCAAGGTCTATTATCATCGGCATCCTATGCCTAAAAGGAATGTGATTATTATGAGCTGTAAGACGTTGACTGCTGCTGCCGTCGTTCTCCTGATGTTAACCGCCGGTTGCTCCACGCTTGAAAGATTGGTTTATCGCCCGGACATTAATCAGGGAAACTATCTGACAACAACTGACGTAGCTAAAATTCATACCGGCATGACCAAGCAGCAGGTGGCATATATCCTGGGTACGCCAATGATGCAGGATCCCTTCGGCAGCAGCACCTGGTTTTATGTCTTCCGCCGCCAGCCTGGCCATCAGCCGGTCACGCAACAGACGCTTACCCTCACCTTCAGCGATGCCGGCACCCTGACCAATATCGACAATCGGGCATCATTGGATAATGCAAGAGGCTAGATGACCGTTGCCGCCGCCCGCCTTGAAGTGAAACGGTGAAACCGCAAAAAAAGAAGAAAAGAGCGCAGGAAGCACAGCGGTAAAACCGGCAAAACGTTGAGTAAAACGAGCGGGATCGGTAAAGGGACGCAAACCCGGGTGCTAATGAACAACCCTGCCGGATCCCGTCGGCAGGCGCGGCTGCCGGTATTTCCCTCTATTTTTTTGTCCGTTCCGCCCGCTGACGGCGCAGTTCCTTGGGATCAATCAACAGCGGGCGATATATCTCCACCCGATCGCCGTCATTCACCCCATCGCTCAATTTCGCCGGGCGGCTAAAGATACCGACCTTATTCTTGCCCAGATCGATATCATGCCGTATTGCCAGGATGCCGGATGCCTGTATCGCCTGTTCAAGGGTGCTGCCGGGGGCGAGGCGCACCCGCCGCAGGTACTGCCGCTCCGGCAGCGCATACACCACTTCCACGTCGATGTCCGCCGCGGTATCGGACTCAATGCCGGGTATTGGCTCAGGCTGCACGATACACCTCTTTCGCGCGCCGGGTGAATGCCTGCACCATGCTATTGGCCATTTCTTTAAACACCGGTCCAAACGCCAGTTCGATAAGCCGGCTCTTAAACTCAAAACTCATTTCAAATTCCACTTTGCACGCCTGCGGACTCAGCGTGGTAAAGCGCCAATCGCCGGCAAACGAACTAAAGGGGCCTTCCACCAGACGCATTACGATACTTTCGTTATCGGTAATGACATTACGCGTCCTGAAGGTCTTGCTGATACCCGCCTTGGAGACATCCATCTCGGCGGTTAATTCGTTACCTTCCTTGCCCAGAACCCTGCTGCCGGTACATCCGGGGATAAACTCCGGATAAGCGCGGATATCATTGACCAAGGCAAACATTTGTTCCGCGCTGTACGGTACTAACGCGGAACGACTGATATGAGGCATAAGGATTCCTGTCTTGACGTTTACTTCTTAATATTATCATTTATCCGTCTTGAGACAAAAAGTGTTGTCCTCTATTTGACTTAAAAAACAGCAATAGAGCCGGGCAGCGTCAGGAAACCATTTTAATCCTCCCCATAAAACTGTATGATATTTAGTATCATGACAAAGAAAAAAGCTTACAAACCCGGTTCAGCCACCATTGCGCAAAACAAGCGCGCCCGACATGAATATTTCATCGAGGAAGAGTTCGAAGCAGGACTCGCGTTGCAGGGATGGGAAGTCAAATCGCTCCGTGCCGGCAAGGCCAACATCAGCGATAGCTATGTGCTGCTTAAAGATGGCGAAGCCTTTTTATTCGGCGCCACCTTCCAGCCGCTGATGGCTGCTTCATCCCATGTGGTCTGCGATCCCATGCGTACCCGCAAGCTCTTGCTGAACAAGCGCGAAATCAGCTCGCTGTTCGGCCGGGTCAACCGCGAGGGCTACACCGTTGTCGCCTTGTCGCTGTACTGGAAAAACGCCTGGACTAAAGTCAAGATAGGCGTCGCTAAGGGCAAGAAAGACTTCGATAAACGCGAGGATGTCAAATCGCGCGAATGGCAGGTCGATAAAGCACGGATCATGAAGAACGCCAACCGTTAGGATTTGCCGCGCCATTCAATTTTTGCTATAATGAAATTAACAACTTGGGGCTGATTCTGGATTCGACGGGATTTGTGAAACCCAAGGTGCATGCCGAGGTGAGGTAGGCCTCGTTAAACAGCCTCAAAAAAAATAATTGCAAACGACTCGCAATACGATCGCGCTGCTTTAGCAGCTTAATCAGACTAAACCCCTGATGTGATCCCTCTCTCCCTAGCCTCCGCTCTTAGGACGGGGATCAAGAGAGGTCAAACCCAAAAGAGCTCGCGTGGAGACCCTGCCTGGGGTTAAAACGTTAAATTCAATCAGGCTAGTTCGTCAGTGGCGTGTCCATCCGCAGCTGCCGGGCGAATGTAATGATTGGACTAAGCATGTAGTACCGAGGACGTAATAATTCCGGACGGGGGTTCAAATCCCCCCAGCTCCACCAAATTCTTGGTTGATGGTTACCAGAGCCATCCAACGAAGTCCTAA
>NZ_DASWOM010000033.1:0-47343 GCF_036398755.1 Acerihabitans sp.
CAGTGGGTTATAATAATGCAGGTATGACTATTCTCTGCTTAAAACGAGCTAAAAATGATTCAATTATAAAATATAAGGACAGGTATGCCGATTTGTTAAAAGCCTTATTGGATAAAAATATTGAATCGGTCAGTGATCTAATTGCGAAAAATAAATCCATTGTCAACGTTGGTCATCAAATGGGCGCAGCGGCTTTACGCCTCGCTGTAGAAAATAAACAGCTGGATATGGTGAATATCCTTCTAAAGGGAAATAATATAGATCTTAGTGTTGCTGATGAAAAATACGCCATATTTAATTTCTGCCGTGAGTAAGGCTGATATAGAAAACGTGAAAATCAGTATTTACAATATTATAAATTCCACCGATAGAAAAAGCGAGCTTCCCCGCGTGGGCTATCAAAAAGGGATCTACCATGACAAAGTTTTAACAGAATACTTCCGAAGCCAACTATTAAAAGAACAGGTAATTTAATAGATTTGTCGCTATAGGTTGTGTGAATTTGTTCCAAAGAACTGTGCGGCGGGTGGATTTAGGCGATTTCTGGTTAATGCCTGCCGAACCGCACGGTTATCAGTGATCCGTTCACTATCAGGTATAAAACTCTCGACGTTGTGAGTGGAAATTAAAATGGTGTGAATTTTACCGCTTCCCTTGTTCAATTATTGAATAAAAAAATATCGGTTATTGGTTTACAATCATATGGTTAATATTAACATGCCCGGCATGCCAAGGATGTTTTAAGCGGCTCTTTGTATCATTCTGTTAATGCCGCTTGCCAGGAGGGGTATGTCGACTAGTATTAATAACAGCGGTGTGTGTTTTGCAATGCGCATTTGTCAATAATAGCGGCAATAAATCGATGCAACTAACTCACTGTAGTCATTAAAAATAAACGGCTTAACGAGCTGGATTTCTTTACTGGTGTACTACTTTGATTTGCTGCTCCATTTTATGCAGGATGAGCATTGATAGAATATTGCTTTAACAAACACAACGGAGGTTCAATATGGCTGATCAACATCGTGGCGGATCGGGTAATTTTGCGGAAGACCGTGAAAAAGCATCCAGCGCCGGTAGAAAAGGCGGTCAGGTAAGCGGCGGTAACTTTAAAAACGACCCGCAGCGTGCATCCGAAGCCGGTGGAAAGGGCGGGCGCAACAGCCATGGCGGCGGCAGAAAACCGTCAAAATAATACGCCATGTGATCTGTTTCGCGGCTACAGAATGATATTCTGTAAGAACGCTTGTCCGCAACAGAATAATTATGTAACAGAACCAACAAACGCAGCCGGGCCGCCAGACCCCGGCTGTTTTTTTATGGGTTTGCACCTGCGGCCCCGCCGCGAAACTTCAGCTTTTTTCCATGGGTTGCCTTGGTCTGCGGCCAGCTTTGTAAAATGATAGGCGAGCCGATTCAGCGTCGGTTAAGACGACGCTGATAAATCCGCGTGCGCCGCATCAGACAATTGGCGATACTGGCATACAGTATTATCATTACCGTCAATGCAAGGATCCCTCTGAATGAGCGATATCATTATCTATCACAACCCAAGCTGCGGCACGTCCCGCAACACGCTGGCGCTTCTGCGCGAACGCGGCCTGGAGCCGACGGTTGTCGAATACCTGAAAACACCCCCCAATCACCAGCAGTTGCAAAAATTGATTAACGACATGGGCTTGTCCGCGCGCGCGCTAATCCGCACCAATAATGAACCCTATGAGCAACTGGGGTTGGCTGATGACAAATGGCGCGACGAGCAGCTGATCGATTTTATGGTGCAATATCCTGTGTTAATCAATCGTCCCATTGTGGTAACGCCGGCGGGCACACGTTTGTGCCGTCCCAAGGAGAAGGTGATGGAGATCCTGCCGCCGGATCCCTCGGTGGCTTAACTCGCCCCGAATTCCGCCACCACAAAGTCGATAAAACTGCGTACTTTCGGCGTCAGCTGCCGGTGGGCGGCGAACAGGATATGCAGTGGCCTTGAAGGCGCTTCGTAGTCCGGCAATACCCTTAGCAGTTGGTCGGATGCCAGATAGGGCCGCAGTATCACTTCCGGACCAAGGAGGATGCCGCCGTCGTTAAGCGCTGAAATCAACAGCGCCGAACTGTCGTTGATCTGCAATCGACTTTGTACCCGGACCCGGTATTCCTCGCCGCCACGGGTAAAACGCCATTCGCTGAGCGGCGGACGCGACCAGAAGCTATAGCCCAGGCATTCATGGCGCGCAAGATCGCTTGTTTGCCGGGGGGAGCCGCTACGGGCCAGATATCCCGGCGACGCGCAGGCAATCATACGGTAGGGCGCCAGCTCGCGGGCGGCAAGGCTCGAATCCTCCAGCACGCCCAGGCGGATGACCGCTTCATACCCTTCGTCCACCACATCCACAAACCGATCGGTCAAGGTCAGGTCCACCTTTACCGCCGGATACGCCAGCAGATAGCGGTTTACCATCGGTGTCAGGGCATAGGCGCCAAAAGTGACCGGCGCATTGACGCGCAGCAGGCCACGCGGCGCCGCGCTGAGTTCCAGGGCGACGGATTCCGCCGTCCGCGCCTCGGCGAGCACGATTTTGCAGCGCTGGTAAAAGGCCGTGCCGATTTCGGTCAGGCTTTGCCGCCGGGTGGTGCGGTTCAGCAGACGCGCGCCCAAGCGGTCTTCCAGGAATACCACATGCTTACCCACCATCTGCGCTGAAATATTCAGTGACACGGCGGCAGCGGCAAATGAGCCTTTGTCCGCCACTTTGATGAATACCGCCATGCTGGTCAGTCGGTCCATGGCCTGACTCCTGTATGCAATTCACAACTAGGGGTTGTGAGTTAATCCTCATAATGCCTGTTTATCCCATAATCATAGGTAATGTAAAGTCACTTCTCGGTACTTTCGCTTAGCGGCAGGAGAAATTATTATGAAAATAGGCATTATCGGCGCGGGTTATATCGGTCGCGCCATCGCCAAATTGGCGGTCGGCCAGGGTCATGAGGTCATGGTCAGTAATTCACGCGGACCGCACACCCTGATGAGCCTGGTGGCGTCAATCGGTTGTTTGACCGGTAGCGTGGAACAGGCGGCCGCTTTCGGCGAGGTCGTCCTGGTCGCCATACCACTGAAAAATTACCTTGCCGTCCCGGCTGCGCCGCTGGCGGGTAAAGTGGTGCTGGACGCCAATAATTATTATCCCGAACGCGACGGGAATATGACCGAGCTGGATAATCATTCCATTACCACCAGCGAGCTGCTGGCCCGTCATCTTGACGGGGCGAGGATCGTCAAGGCGTTCAACTCCATTCGGGTTAACGATCTGGAGCGCGACGGCTTGCCCACGGGCACGCCGGGACGACGCGCGCTGCCCATCAGCGGCGATGATGCGCGGGCCAAGCGTCAGGCGACGGCGCTTATCGATCAGTTCGGCTTTGATGTGGTTGATGCCGGACCCCTGGCCGAAGGGTGGCGTTTCCAGCGGGGCAGGCCGATGTATTGTGAGCGTTTTGACGCCGTCGGGTTGCAAAAAGCGCTGTCTGACAACGATTAGGAACATGTTATAGCGGCCGATATGCGGTAATCTGCTTTCCCTTGATAACACTCAATTTGTTAAACCCGCGCGCCGGGAAGTGCAAATAGATACCGAGGGATGAAAGTGGAACCGAAACAGGAATTGCAGCGCGGCCTCAAGGCCCGGCACATTGAGTTGATAGCCTTGGGCGGCACCATCGGCGTCGGTTTGTTTATGGGTGCCGCCAGTACGCTGCAATGGGCCGGGCCATCTGTGCTGCTGGCCTATATTATCGCCGGGTTGTTTGTGTTTTTTATCATGCGCTCAATGGGCGAAATGCTTTATCTGGAACCCATAGCCGGCTCCTTTGCGGTATATGCGCATCGCTATATGAGTCCTTTTTTTGGTTATCTCACCGCCTGGAGCTATTGGTTTATGTGGATGGCGGTGGGCGTGTCTGAAATCACCGCCATCGGCGTTTACGTCCAGTACTGGTTTCCCGAACTGCCGCAATGGCTGCCGGCGCTGGCCGCCGTCGCGCTGGTGGCGCTCGCCAATCTGGCCGCGGTCAGGCTTTATGGCGAAATCGAGTTTTGGTTCGCCATGATTAAAATCACCACTATCGTGGTGATGATTGTGGTGGGACTTGGCATTATTTTTTTTGGCATCGGCAACCACGGCCATCCGGTGGGGTTGGGCAATCTTACCGCCCATGGCGGCTTTTTCGCCGGCGGCTGGAAAGGATTGCTGTTTGCGCTTTGTATCGTGGTGGCCTCCTACCAGGGGGTAGAACTGGTCGGTATTACCGCCGGGGAGGCCCGTAATCCACAGGTAACCCTGCGGCGCGCGGTAAGCAAGATCCTGTGGCGCATCCTGATTTTTTACGTTGGGGCGATATTTGTTATCGTGACGATTTTCCCCTGGAATCAAATCGATTCCGGCGGCAGCCCGTTTGTGCTCACCTTTGCCAAAATAGGCATTACCGCGGCGGCGGGCATTATTAATTTTGTAATTCTCACCGCCGCGCTGTCGGGCTGCAATAGCGGCATGTACAGCTGCGGGCGTATGCTCTATGCCCTGGCGCGAAACCGCCAACTGCCGGCGGTGGTGGGGCGGGTGTCAGGTAACGGCGTTCCGGCGGTGGGGGTGATGCTGTCCATCATGATATTACTCTTGGGATCGTGTCTGAACTATGTTATTCCCAATCCGCAGCGGGTATTCGTCTATGTCTACAGCGCCAGCGTACTGCCGGGCATGGTGCCCTGGTTTGTGGTGTTGGTAAGCCAACTGAGCTTTCGCCGCGCCCACCGCCAGGCCATGGCGTCACATCCGTTCCGTTCCCTATGGTTCCCCTGGTCCAACTACCTGACCATGGCCTTTTTAGTCTGTGTACTGGCGGGCATGGCCTTCAGTCCGGACACCCGGCTGTCGCTATTGGTCGGCTCCGCCTTTTTAGCCTTGGTTTCCCTTATTTACCTGCTGCTGGGGTTTAACCATTCCAAGGCCGGCGTCGCAAGCGTAGCCGATGGCGGCAATAAGGTGGTTGATTAAAATCTGAGCGGCGTCACATTATCAACATTTGCCGACGGGCAAAACTTGTTAAAAAAGCGCGCCGGCGGCATTATCAATCACTGTTGTCGGCGGCAACGCCGCCGTTCAGGTAAAACCTAAACTCCTTGTTTCTATCGCGGTATCGGCGGTGGCAAACAAGCGGTTTAGGTTTTTTTTCGCCCCGCCTCCAGACGGTGCCGGCGTATACCTGCGCCCGCGTCCCCATGCCGAAAAGGGCATTCCAGATACTGTTCCGTTTTTCCACGCCTGATAACGCTTTTACCGCACAAATAGCGGCGGAATCGGCTTGGGGCTGGTTTTTATAGCGCGGGCAGGGTTTTTACGCCGGGGTTTATGCCGGTATTTGGCCTAAATGCCAGTGTATAACAGGGTGATGTGTTAAAAAATTATTAAATATCACCAGTATGAGGCAATAAAGCAGTGTTAATGCCTGAATTTAGTGCATTAAAACGCGACGACGCGTTCTGCTTGGAATAAGTGGCAATAATATTTATATATCTAGTTGAATTTAATATATATTTTGAACAAGTCGTTTTTTGGCACGACCTGTGCTTGGTACAGTTATCGCGCTTAGCCATGGCCGCCCCTGTCAGTGGAGCGGCGGGTCCGCAGTACCGGTGAGGCGATCCTTTTGATCACTGTTTAATGAGGCATTGCTGATGGAAATTCAAAAACCTTATCTGCTGTTTTTGGCGGACGCGCACGATCGGCTGGCGGCCAAGGTAGCCACCGGCATCCGTCACTGGCATCCGGAATACTGCGTCGGCCAGCTGCGCATGGAGGGGTGCCAGGTGGACTGCGGCCTGCCCGACCTGGATATCGCCGCCGCACGGGCCATGGGCGCCAAAACGCTGGTGATAGGCGTGGCCAATCGCGGCGGGGTGATTGCCGATCATTGGATCGAGGTATTGCGCGCGGCGCTGGAAAGCGGCATGGACCTGGCCGCCGGGCTGCATAACCGCCTGTCGGACGTTCCGGTGCTGCGGGACACCGCGCAAAGGCTGGGCCGCGCGCTGTTCGACGTGCGCCACACCAGTGCCGCTTTGCCGGTGGGCAATGGGCGCAAGCGCGCGGGTAAACGATTGTTGCCGGTGGGTACCGATTGTTCCTGCGGTAAAATGTATACCGCGCTGGCCATTGAGAAAGCCATGCTGGCTCAGGGCGGGAAAGCCACGTTCCGCGCCACCGGCCAGACCGGCATCCTGGTCAGCGGCGCGGGGATCAGTATCGACGCGGTGGTGGCGGATTTTATCGCCGGCGCGGTGGAAACGCTGGCGCCGGACAATGATCCGGACCATTGGGATATTATCGAAGGGCAGGGATCGCTGTTTCATCCCTCCTTCGCCGGGGTGACCATCGGGCTCATCCACGGCGCGCAGCCGGATGCGCTGGTGCTATGCCATGAGCCGACGCGCGTCGCCATGCGCGGCGTGGATTATCCGTTGCCGGGGCTGGCGGAATGCATGGCGCTTAACCTCCAGGCGGCGCGGCTGACCAATCCGCGGGCACGCTTTGTCGGCATCTCCATCAACAGCGCCCTGATGCCGCAAGCGGATGCGCTGGCCTATATGGCGGAGCTGGAAGCGTTGTACGGTCTGCCGGTGGTGGATCCGTTCCGTCAGGGCGTCGAGCGCATTATCGGGCAACTTTAACCACGGCGGGATAACCATGACCAGAATTGTCTATCTTAACGGCGATTATGTGCCGGAACAGGAGGCCAGGGTATCGGTCTTCGATCGGGGTTTTTTATTCGCCGACGCCGTTTATGAAGTCACCGCGGTATTAAACGGCAAGCTATTGGAAAACGACGGCCATATTGCCCGTCTGCTGCGTTCCTGCCGGGAGCTGAATCTGGCCCTACCCGTTACGCCCGACGCGCTGGAGGCGATACAGCGGGAGCTTATCGCCCGCAACCACCTGCGGGAAGGCGCGGTATATCTGCAACTAAGCCGCGGTTCTACCGGCGATCGGGAGTTCGATTTCCCCCCGGCCGGCACCCCGCCGACGCTTGCATTGTTTACCCAGGCGCGATCGGTAATCAACCACGCCAAGGCCATCAGCGGCATTCGGGTGGTAACGCTTGAGGATATCCGCTGGCATCGCCGCGATATCAAAACGGTTGGGCTGCTGGCGCCCTGTCTGGCCAAGGAGTTTGCCCATGTCCAGGGCGCGGACGATGCCTTTCTGGTGGAGGACGGACTGATTACCGAAGGCAGCTCCTGCAACGCCTGGATAGTTACCGCCTCCGGCACCCTGGTGACCCGGCCGCTCAGTAACGATATTTTGCACGGCATCACCCGCCGCTCGCTGCTGGAGCTGGCTAAAAACCATGCCATCCCGTTTGAGGAGCGGGCTTTCAGCGTCGAGGAGGCTTATGCCGCGCGGGAGGCGTTTATCAGCTCCGCCACCACCTTTATCTGGCCGGTGGTCAATATCGACGGCAGGACCGTGGGCGACGGCGCGCCTGGCCCGGTGACCCGGGCATTGCGCGCAATCTATGTGGAGATGGCCCTGCGGGCCACCGCCTGATAATGATAACGACACGATGAGCGGCCGCTCATCCGCGCGGACATTTATTGTGATACATGTCCTGTTTGTTATTAAAATTAGACATTAACGTTAAAAGATAGTCTTTAATAGACGGTGTCACCGAAATGGTGCAACCGCGGCGACCCCGCCGTTTCCCCGCCGGATAGGGCGCACTGATAAAGTGCGGCGCCGCGGTTGCCGATGCCATGTCCCACCGGAGTGGAACGGTCCTGATTCACTCATTTACCCTAAGTTGCCAATATGGCCGGATAATTGCTTATTTTATTTGGGTCGATACCCGCCGTCTTCAAGGGTTGTACGTTTAAGCTACAGGATTTATGGTCCACGCCTCGGGCGTCTTGCTAAAACAGTATAAAGGAACCAGATGATGTCAATTAAATTGATAAGAACTCCGCTTTCCGCCCTGCTTATCGGCTGCCTGGGCGCGGCTTTTTGCGCTCACGCCGATATTGTCATCGGCGTTGCCGGGCCGTTTTCCGGGCCCAATGCCACCTACGGGGATCAATACTGGCGCGGCGCTACCCAGGCGGCAGAGGATATTAACGCCGCCGGCGGCGTCAAGGGGGAAAAAATCACCCTGGTACAAGGCGATGACGCCTGCGAACCCAAACAGGCGGTGGCGGTGGCCAATCGTCTGGTGGATCAGGAGCACGTCAAGGCGGTGATTGGCCATTTCTGCTCCTCGTCCACCATGCCGGCATCGGAGGTCTATGACGAGGCCGGCATTATCGCCATTACTCCCGGTTCAACCAATCCGCAGATCACCGAGCGCGGCCAGACCGCCATGTTCCGTATGTGCGGGCGCGACGACCAGCAGGGGTTGATTGCCAGCAACTACATTATCGATAAGCTGAAGGCTAAAAAAGTCGCCATCATTCACGATAAGGACACCTACGGCCAGGGGCTGGCGGACGCCACCAAGGCGGAGCTGAACAAGCGCGGCGTTAAAGAGGTGATGTATGAAGGCCTGTCGCGCGGTGAAAAAGACTTCAACGCCCTGGTGACCAAGATCCGCTCGCTGGATCCGGATGTGGTCTATTTCGGCGGCTGTCACCCCGAGGCCGGCCCGCTGGTGCGCCAGATGCGCGAGCAGGGCGTTACCGCCAAATTCTTTTCCGGCGACTGCGTGGTCACCAGCGAACTGGTTACCGCCGCCGGCGGCCCGCAGTATACCAACGGCGTGTTGATGACCTTCGGCAAGGACCCGCGCGTAATCCCCGAGGGTAAAACGGTGATCGAAAAATTCCGCGCCAATAAGTTCGAACCGGAAGGGTATACCCTTTATTCCTACGCGTCGGTGCAGGCTATCGCCGCGGCGTTTAACGCCGTCGGCGGCAGCGATTCCGCCAAGGCCAGCGCCTGGCTAAAAGCCAACAGCGTGGATACGGTCATGGGCAAAAAAGCCTGGGACAGCAAAGGAGACCTGAAGGTATCGGATTACGTGGTTTATCAATGGGACGACCAGGGTAAATATCACGAAATCCCCTGATACCGCGACCGGCTAAAGGTGATGCGCCAGGCGGCCGCTGGGCCAGGCGCCGGGAGGGGGCCGGGGGCGCCGCCGCCGTCCGGCCCCGACGCCATGTTTCCCTCGGGTTGCAAATTTTCCGCGCACCCTGCGCAGGCCGCTGTGCCGGTCGCCGGGCGGCCAGTTAAGCAAGACGAGACTGTGTAACTATGGATTCTTCCTTCCTGCAGCAAATGTTCAACGGCCTGACATTGGGGGCCGTCTATGGCTTGATCGCCATTGGCTACACCATGGTGTATGGAATCATCGGCATGATTAACTTCGCCCACGGCGAGGTGTATATGATTTCCGCCTATCTGTGCGCTATCGGATTGGCCCTGTTGTCCTTTTTCGGCCTGCATTCGTTTCCGTTGCTTATCCTCGGCACCCTGGTGTTTACCATTGTGGTTACCGGCGTCTACGGCTGGGTTATCGAGCGGATTGCCTATCGGCCGTTGCGCAACTCTACCCGGCTGGCGCCGCTGATCTCCGCCATCGGCATGTCGCTTATCCTGCAAAATTATGCGCAAATCAGCCAGGGACCGCGTCAGCAGGGCATTCCCACCATGCTGGACGGAGTGATCAGGTTCCATATCGGCGATAATTTTGTCCAGCTCACTTATACCAAAGTCTTTATCCTGGTGGCTTCGCTTATCGGCATGCTGGCGCTGACCTATATCATCGGCCACACCAAACTCGGCCGTATGTGCCGGGCCACCCAGCAGGATCGCAAGATGGCCTCGATCCTGGGCATCAATACCGACCGGGTCATTTCCTGGGTGTTTGTCATCGGCGCCGCCATGGCGGGGCTGGCGGGGGTCTTGATCACCATGAATTACGGCACCTTCGATTTTTACGCCGGTTTTATCATCGGCATCAAGGCGTTTACCGCCGCGGTGCTGGGCGGCATCGGCTCGCTGCCGGGAGCCATGCTGGGCGGCCTGATACTGGGGGTGGCCGAGGCGCAGTTCTCCGGCATGGTAAATTCGGATTACAAAGACGTATTTTCGTTTTCCTTACTGGTGGTCATTCTTATTTTTCGCCCGCAGGGTCTGCTGGGCCGCCCACTGGTGGCTAAGGTTTGAAGGGAGAGATCATGTCGCAACCCACTGTGCCGCAAGCCTCCGGGGCATCGACGCCAGAGGCTCAATCGCCGGGCAAGCCAAGTCCCGCCGCGCCGCCTTTCGCGCCAGGCGCCCAAGGAGCGCCGCCAGCCCTGCCGCCGGCGGCAGGGCTGGATATCCGACAATGCCTGCTTGACGCCATTCTGGCCGGATTTATCGCCCTGATCGTTTTTGGCCCGGTGGTGGGGGTGGTGCTCGACGGCTACAGTTTTAATTTCCACGCCCCGCGCCTGCTGTGGATTATCCTGGCGGTGATGGCGGGTCGTTTTGCCCTCAGCCTGTTTTTGCAAACCGGACCGGGGCTGCGTTTCCAGCAGCGGTTCAACGGCGACAGCGGCGGCGTCTACGTTCGTCCCGTCAACTACCGAAGCCGGCTGCGCTGGGTTATTCCGCTGATCCTGGTACTCGCGGCGCTATTTCCTGTTATCGCCACCAAATACCTGCTTACCGTGGCGATCCTCGGCCTGATCTATGTGCTTTTGGGCCTGGGGCTGAATATTGTGGTCGGTCTGGCCGGGCTGCTCGATTTGGGTTATGTGGCATTTTACGCCATCGGCGCCTACGGGCTGGCGCTGGGTTATCAATACCTCGGCCTGGGGTTTTGGTCCATGCTGCCGCTGGCGGCAATTATGGCGGCGGCGGCCGGCGCGTTATTAGGTTTCCCGGTGCTGCGCATGCACGGTGATTACCTGGCGATCGTGACCCTGGGTTTTGGCGAAATCATCCGGCTTATCCTGAACAACTGGCTGGCGTTTACCGGCGGCCCCAACGGGGTCTCGGTGCCGTCGCCGACCGTTTTCGGCCTGGAGTTCGGCCGCCGCGCCCGGGAGGGCGGGGTGCCGATTCATGAGTTCCTGAATATTCCCTATAACCCCAACCTGAAGTTTATTTTTATCTACGGCATGCTGATCCTGGTGGTATTGCTGGTGCTGTATATCAAGCATCGCCTGACCCGCATGCCTATCGGCCGCGCCTGGGAAGCCCTGCGCGAGGATGAAATCGCCTGCCGCGCCATGGGACTTAATCATGTGCTGGTCAAGCTGTCGGCGTTTACGCTCGGCGCCTCGACCGCCGGCATCGCCGGGGTGTTTTTCGCCACTTACCAGGGGTTTGTCAACCCCACCTCGTTTAGTTTTTTTGAATCGGCGCTAATCCTGGCCATCGTGGTGCTGGGCGGCATGGGCTCGACCATCGGCGTGGTGATTGCCGCCTTTGTGCTTACCGTGGCTCCCGAACTGCTGCGCAGCTTTGCCGAATACCGCGTGCTGCTGTTCGGCATCCTGATGGTGGTGATGATGATCTGGCGGCCGCGCGGCCTTATCCGCATCAGCCGCGCCGGTTTTCCCACCCGTAAGGGGGTGGCGCCATGAACGACACTATCCTGAGCGTTGAGCACCTGATGATGCATTTCGGCGGCATTAAAGCCCTGAACGACGTCAACCTCGAGGTCAAACGCGGTTCCATTACGGCGCTTATCGGCCCCAACGGCGCCGGGAAAACCACGGTATTTAACTGCCTGACCGGTTTTTACCAGGCCTCCGGCGGCAATATCATGCTCAACGCCCGCGGGCGGCATACCAACATTATCCAGATTCTCGGGCAAAAATTCCGCGCCGCCGATTTTATCCGTCCGGCCCGGCTGGGGCGGCGCATTTTTTATAAAATGTTCGGCGGCACCCATCTGGTCAATCGCGCCGGACTGGCGCGTACGTTCCAGAATATCCGCCTGTTCCGCGAGATGTCGGTGGTGGAGAACCTGCTGGTGGCCCAGCATATGCAGGCCAACCGCAACCTGATTGCCGGGGTGCTCAATACGCCGGCTTATCAACGCGCCGAAAGCCGCGCCCTCGATCGCGCTTTCTACTGGCTGGAGGTGGTGGAACTGGTGGACTGCGCCAACCGGCTGGCGGGCGAAATGTCCTATGGCCAGCAGCGGCGGCTGGAAATCGCCCGCGCCATGTGCACCGACCCGGAAGTGATTTGCCTGGATGAGCCGGCGGCGGGGCTTAACCCGGTCGAAACCCGTACTTTGAGTAAAATTATCCGCCTGCTGCGCGATCGTCACGGCATCACGGTTTTACTTATCGAGCATGATATGGGCATGGTAATGGAAATCTCGGATCATATTATCGTGCTCGATCATGGCGACGTCATCGCCACCGGCACGCCGCAGGCAATCCAGAACGACGAAAGCGTGATCGCCGCGTATCTCGGCACCGACGAGGAGGAACCGGCCCTATGACCCACGCCATGCTGGAATTTCGCGCGGTCGACGTCTTTTACGGCCCGATACAGGCCTTGCAGCAGGTTTCCATCCGGGTCGAAGAAGGGGAGACGGTGGCGTTGATCGGCGCCAACGGCGCGGGAAAATCCACCTTGCTGATGTCGATTTTCGGCCAGCCGCGCATCAGTTCCGGGCAGATCATGTTTCGCGGTGAGGATATCAGCCGCAGATCGACCCATTTTATCGCCGCCAATGGCATCGCCCAAGCGCCTGAAGGAAGACGGGTGTTCCCGGATATGACGGTGGAGGAAAACCTGCTGATGGGGACCATACCCATTGGCAATCGTTACCAGGCTGAAGACCTATTGCGTATGTTTGAACTTTTTCCGCGTCTGCGGGAACGCCGCAAGCAGCGCGCCATGACGCTCTCCGGCGGCGAGCAGCAGATGCTGGCCATTGCGCGCGCGCTGATGAGCCGGCCCAAACTGTTGCTGCTTGACGAGCCGAGCCTGGGTCTGGCGCCGATCATCGTCAAGCAGATTTTTCAAATCCTGCGCGAGCTGGCCCGCACCGGCATGACCATCTTCCTGGTGGAGCAGAATGCCCACCACGCGCTGAAATTATCCGACCGGGGATATGTCATGGTTAACGGCCAGATTCGCCTTAGCGGCACCGGGGCCGAACTGCTGGGCGACCAGGAGGTGCGTAAGGCGTATCTAGGCGGCATATAGCCCTCAATGTCGCATTGCGTAAATGAAACGACCGCCTGAAACGGTCATTCCGCGGCCTTAAGCAAAAATCAACAGACCATCATATTGGTCATCGGTGCCATGGCCGGCGCAATAAATTTTTCTATCCAATTGCCATTATCTTCCAGATAATAAATATGCCGTTGAATAACTATTTCCTTTTTCCTGAATTTAAACGGCAATAGTTTGATTTTATAATGGCCTTCTTCAATAAATTTTTTTACCGAGGCGGGGAAAAAGCCTATCGCCTCATTATTTTCAATCATTGACAGCTGAGCCTGTAGCGTGGGGACAAGTAATCGTTCCAATGTTATATTATTAGCTGTCAAATGAGCATCTATCTCATAATTAATTTTTCCAATGTGAGGCTCCTCATATTGCACCAGAGTTTTTCCGGCAAGTAATTCATCCGTGGATCTCTCCCGGCTATAGACACCCTTTCCCACCGCCAGCATGAGCGGTTCCTCCGACAGCAGTTTATGTTTTACCCCCGGCGGGCACCGCATTTGCCTGTCAGAAAGAAAAGCCTGGCATATCCCCCCTTTGAACACCTCATCTATGCTGGTAATCTCCAGAGAATAATATTCCAGGGTAATATCTTTTTTGAAAGGAAACGAAGTGAGTATAGAAGATAAATAGGAATAATCATGATGATCAATCCCCAATTTGAAAAGCGGGGCGGTATAATGATTTTTATTTTTTTTCTCGAGAATTTTGCCTTCCAGTTCACAGACTTCCTGATACAGCGGCAGGAGCGTCGCATAAAGTTCACTGCCGTAACTGGTTAATTTTAAGCCATTGCTGGTACGCACAAAGAGCTTATGGCCAAGGCGCATTTCAAACATTTTAATTGTCCGGCAAAGCGGGGACGGTGTTATGCAAAGAATAATCGAAGCCAATCTAATAGATTGCTCTTGTGCGGTAACGATAAAATATTTTAATGTCTTAGATATTAAAATCATATTCGACTCCCGGTGATTTTCAATAACCCTGGTGAAAAAGTTTATAAGAAAAGATAATTTCCCTTAAGATATAAGGTAATCATCATAATGTATTTCTATAAACTCATTTTGTGAAAGAATATTGACATTCATGGGTTCTTATGGGCTTTGTTTTATATTATCTACAACAGGACTGAAGTTGCTATTTTATTTAACTAAAATAAAAAAAAGTGACGCATGGCATGATTGAAATACGCTTTTAAGCGTTACCATGCCCGGTGCGTAAAAAATAATGAACCTTAGGATAAAAATGCAAAAATATCCTGATGAAGGATTCATGTTTATTCGCTTAATTTAAACAACAGCATCAGGCCGACAACGTATCATCACCCGCCGGGCTACGTTGACTATTTCAGCTTAATGAATAGACGTTACGACGTTAGTATACTATTTGACAAGCCCTAGGGTGAGATCAATTAGAACAATTGGCGAATAATGTTAACCAGCTCACGCTTGTCAAACGCGTATTCCGGCAAGGGCCAAGGTGTGCGAAGGCAATGCTAAATTTCAGCACGTACTCATTGGCGCCAATATTAGCAATTGGCATCACAGTGCGGTTGATCAATGTATAAAGAAAGGGCTTAAACCATCCTGAATGATAAAATATAATAATTTCAATTAGTTAAATCTTGTGTTTTCGCAAGGCGCCGGCCCGGCGGGCTGAGCATCCGTCTGGTTTACGGCCAACATGAAGATAAGACCGGGACGTGCCGTCAATGTCGCCGTGGCTGCCCAACAACGCCGGTGGCAACAACAAAACGTATGTATAAGCCTGGTTTCTGCATCCGCGGCTTATGCCGGCCGCCCACCGGATGGTCTTTTACCCTGTCCGGCGTCTTGGAAACAATTTAATATACATTTCATCGCCAAGTTGAGTGGTAAAATACAGAAGATATCTTATAATTTTTCCTTATATAATAATACTTTTAATTCAACACCTTATTAAGGAATCGCACCATGGACGCCAGATCTAAAAAACAGCTTGAGGAGTTACGCGCCAGCAGCAGAAGCGAGCACGCCACGCTGTTAATGCCGTCATCTGATTCCGGCGCCCCCCGGACCCTTGGCCAACGTTTAGCCGACAGGATTACGGCGATTATTGGCACCTGGACCTTTATCATTACCCAAACCATTATTATCGTCATTTGGACCGGATATAATCTGTCGGTCGGTAAAAGCGGATTTGATCCCTATCCCTTTATATTACTCAATCTCTTCTTATCATTTCAGGCCGCCTATACCGCGCCGGCCATAATGATGAGCCAGAAAAGAGAAGGGGAAGTCGATCGTTTCCGGGCCGAAATAGCGTCGAATGTGAATGTGAAATCCGATCTGGAAATGTATGCCCTGCACGATAAGATTGATTATCTGGAAGGCGACATCGTGACGTCCTTAAAGGAACAGCTGGCGCAGATATCCCAACAGCTGGAGGAGATCAGGCAAAAACAAGGGTAGGGCGCCGCCTTTCCTGCGAACCGGCCGGCACGGCGGACAGCCGCCGGGGCGATGCGTTCCTCCCGGGCAGCGGCTTCGCCGAAACCGCACCGGCTGTCCGTCTCATCGGGGTTTAAAACGATTTAATGAATCCATTGTGTTGCCAACACGCATTTTAGCGCGCGCTATCAATAAAAGTTCAATAAACTTTGCCGTTTTTTATATTAAGATTAAATTAAGTTTTTCCCACCGAAAGCATGCCGGTACGCTTATTTGCATTTTTTTACACTGCGGACTGGCTGGTGCAATAAATGTCATCCGGTAAATATGACGTGCTTCACTTTTGTTATACCTGCTTAATTAATCTGCCATTTACCCGACCGCGAAGGCGGCCGCAATGTTTTATTAAAATTTCTTTTTCGGATTTAATCTTCGTTTAATTATCGGGGGATATAGTAGCTTCAAAATGCATTTTGGATTCGATGTTAATTATGGATCAGCTCTTAGCTTTTTCCCGTCCCTCCATCGGTGAGGACGAAATTGCGGCCGTGGACAGCGTTCTGCGTTCCGGCTGGATCACCACCGGCCCGCAAAATCAGCGGCTGGAGGCGGACTTTTGCGCCGCTTTCGGCTGTAAACACGCGATAGCCGTCTCATCAGCCACCGCGGGCATGCATGTCGTTCTGGCGGCGCTGGGCATCGGTCCCGGCGATGAAGTCATTACGCCTTCCCAAACCTGGGTCTCCACTCTGAACATGATCGAGCTGCTGGGCGCGAGCCCGGTGATGATCGATGTCGATCGCGACACGCTCATGGCCGGGGCCGCGGAAATAGAGGCGGCCATCACCCCCCGCACCAAGGCCATTGTTCCGGTGCATTACGCTGGCGCGCCGCTGGATCTGGATGCCGTGCGCGCCGTGGCGCGCCGCCACGCCATACCCTTGATTGAAGACGCGGCACATGCGGTGGGCACCCGTTACAAAGGCCGCTGGATCGGCGCCACCGGCACGGCGGTTTTTTCATTCCATGCCATTAAAAACATGACCTGCGCCGAAGGCGGCCTGGTTGCCACCGACAACGATGCCCTGGCGGAGCGCGTGCGGCGCCTGAAATTCCATGGCCTGGGCGCCGACGCCTTCGATCGCCGGCAGCAGGGGCGCAAGCCGCAGGCGGAAGTGCTGGAGCCGGGGTATAAATATAACCTCTCCGACATCCACGCGGCCATCGCCGTGGTGCAACTGGCCCGTCTGCCGGCGTTAAACGCGCGGCGCAGATCCCTTGCCGGCCGCTATCTGGCCGCCCTGGACGGCTCACCATTCCAGCCGCTCGGGTTGCCGGCTTACGATCATGAGCATGCTTGGCACCTGTTCATGGTGCGTGTCGACCCCGCCCGCTGCGGGCTGGATCGCGACGCGCTGATGATACGTTTACAGGAGCAAGGGATCGGCACCGGCCTGCATTTTCGCGCCGCCCATACGCAAAAATACTACCGGGAACGTTATCCGCTGGTGACCTTGCCGGACACCGAGTGGAATTCCGCCCGTCTGTGTACCCTGCCGCTGTTCCCGGATATGGCCGACGGCGATGTCGATCGGGTGGTTGATGCGTTGTTTTCTGTTTTGGAGTCCAATAGTGTTGCGCGTTGAACCTGTTAATAAAGTCTCGGTGGTCATTCCCGTGTTCAATGAGCAGGAAAGCCTGCCGGCGTTGATTACGCGTACCGCCGCCGCCTGCCGCCAGTTAACCCAGTCTTATGAAATTATCCTGGTGGACGACGGCAGCAGCGATGCATCGGTCGATATCATGACGGCGGCGGCGCAGGCGCCGGAAAATCATGTCGTCGCCATGCTGCTCAACCGCAACTACGGCCAGCATTCCGCCATCATGGCCGGTTTTATCCAGGCTACCGGCGATCTGATCATTACGCTGGATGCCGATCTGCAAAACCCGCCGGAAGAGATTCCAAGGCTGGTTGCCGTCGCGGAACAAGGTTACGACGTGGTGGGCACGGTGCGGGCCCGGCGCCAGGATTCCTGGTTCCGCAAATGCGCCTCACGCGCGATAAACCGTCTTATCCAGCGAGCCACCGGCAAGGCAATGGGCGATTATGGCTGTATGCTGCGCGCCTACCGCCGCCAGGTGGTGGACGCAATGCTGCACTGCCACGAGCGCAGCACCTTTATTCCCATCCTGGCCAATTCCTTTGCCCGCCGCGCCACTGAAATCGAGGTGGCCCATGCCGAACGGCAGTTTGGCGAGTCCAAATACAGCCTGATGAAATTAATCAATCTGATGTACGACCTGGTGACCTGCCTGACCACCACGCCGCTGCGGTTGCTCAGCGTGGTCGGCAGCGTTATCGCCGTTACCGGCTTCAGCATCTCGGTCATCCTGATTGCCCTGCGCCTGATCCTCGGTCCCGCGTGGGCGGCGCAAGGGGTGTTTACCCTGTTCGCGGTGCTTTTCACGTTCATCGGCGCCCAGTTTGTCGGCATGGGGCTGCTTGGTGAATACATTGGCCGGATTTACAACGATGTGCGCGCCAGACCACGTTATTTCGTGCAGCAGGTTATCGGCGCCCGACAGTCCTCGTCTACTCAGGAAGAAGAATAATGAAAGCTATTGTATTTGCTTACCATGATATTGGTTGTATCGGTTTGAAAGCCTTGGTTGACGCGGGTTTTGACGTGCAGGCGGTATTTACCCACACCGACGCCCCCGGTGAAAACCGGTTTTTCCACTCGGTTGCGCGCCTGGGGGCGGCGCTGGAACTGCCGGTCTACGCGCCTGACGACGTGAACCATCCGCTGTGGGTAGAGACTATCCGCAACCTGAAGCCCGACATTATTTTCTCGTTTTATTATCGCCATCTGCTGTGCGAGGACATTTTATCGCTGGCGCCCCGGGGCGGTTTTAACCTGCACGGCTCGCTGTTGCCGCGCTATCGCGGCCGCGCGCCGGTTAACTGGGCGCTGGTCCACGGAGAAACCCGGACCGGCGTCACGCTGCACCGCATGGTCAAGCGCGCGGACGCCGGGGATATCGCCGGACAGGCCACCGTAGATATCGCCCCGGACGATACCGCGTTAACGCTGCATGCCAAGCTCGGCGGCGCGGCGGAGCGGTTGTTACATGATTTATTGCCGCCCCTGAAGGCGGGCACCCTTGGCCTGACGCCGCAAAATGAAAAAGACGCCAGCTGCTTTGGCCGCCGCACCGCCGCGGATGGTGAAATTTACTGGCATAATTCCGCGCGCGATATCGCCAATCTGGTGCGCGCCGTAACCGAACCCTATCCGGGCGCCTTCAGCTATCTCGGCCAGCGTAAACTTATCGTCTGGGACGCGCGTGCGCGTGACTTCCGGCATGATAAACAGCCGGGCACGGTGCTGGATACCGAACCGCTGACCATTGCCTGCGGCGACGGCGCGCTGGAGCTTATCACCGGCCAGTGCGAAACCGGTTTATTTTTGCAGGGCAGCCGGCTGGCGCGCGAGATGGGCATTATGGCCGGCGTGCGGCTGGCGGCCAAACCCTGCGTGGCCCAACAACGCAGGATTCGCGTCCTGATCCTGGGCGTAAACGGCTTTATCGGCAATCATCTGACCGAACGCCTGTTGCGCGAGGATCGTTACGAAATCTACGGCCTGGATATCAGTTCCGACGCTATCAGCCGTTTTGTCGACAATCCGCGTTTCCATTTCGTGGAAGGGGATATCAGCATTCACTCCGAATGGGTGGAATACCATATCAAGAAATGCGACGTGGTGCTGCCGCTGGTCGCCATCGCCACGCCTATCGAATATACCCGCAACCCGCTGCGCGTCTTTGAGCTGGACTTCGAGGAAAACCTGAAAATAGTGCGCGACTGCGTGAAGTACCGTAAACGCATTATTTTCCCGTCCACCTCCGAGGTATACGGTATGTGTGATGACAAGGAATTCGACGAGGATCGCTCCAGGCTTATCGTCGGCCCGATAAATAAGCAACGCTGGATCTATTCGGTATCCAAGCAATTGCTGGACCGGGTGATATGGGCCTACGGCGCCAAGGAGTCGCTGAAGTTTACCCTGTTCCGGCCGTTTAACTGGATGGGTCCGCGGTTGGATACGCTGGATGCGGCCCGTATCGGCAGTTCACGCGCCATCACCCAGTTGATTTTGAACCTGGTGGAGGGATCGCCGATACAGCTGGTGGACGGCGGTCAGCAAAAACGCTGCTTCACCGATATCAGCGACGGTATCGAGGCGTTGTACCGTATTATCGAAAACCGCGACAATCTTTGCGATGGCCAGATTATCAATATCGGCAATCCTGATAATGAGGCCAGTATCCGTGAACTGGCGCAAATGCTGCTGGAAAGTTTTGAAAACCATCCGCTGCGCCAGCATTTCCCGCCGTTTGCCGGTTTCAAGGATATCGAAAGCAAGAGTTATTACGGTACCGGTTACCAGGACGTCGAACATCGCAAACCGAGCATTGAGAATGCCCTGCGGTTACTAAACTGGCAACCGGCCGTCGATATGCGTCAAACCGTTGAACAAACGCTGGATTTCTTTTTGCGCACCACCGTTAAAGAAGGCGTGGAAGCGTGATAAAAGTCGGCCTGCGGGTTGATGTGGATACCTTCACCGGCACCCGTGACGGGGTGCCATGTTTGCTTGAACTGTTTGCCGAGTATGATATCAAGGCCAGTTTTTTTTTCAGCGTCGGACCGGATAATATGGGACGTCATTTATGGCGACTGCTGCGTCCGGGTTTCTTGGGCAAAATGTTGCGTTCCCAGGCGGCTTCCCTGTATGGCTGGGATATCCTGCTGGCCGGCACCGCCTGGCCGGGCAGGCGCATCGTTCCGTCCCTGGGGCCGTTAATGAAACAGACCCTGATGGCGGGACACGACGTCGGCCTCCATGCCTGGGATCACCAGGGTTGGCAGGCCCGGGCCGGGCGTTGGCCCGATGCTGAGCTGAAACGCCAGATCCGCCTGGGCGTGGAGGCGCTCGAAGCGAGCACCGGACGGCAGGTTACATGCTCCGCGGCGGCGGGCTGGCGCGCCGATATGCGCGTATTGGAAGCGAAACAGGACTTCGGTTTTTATTACAATAGCGACTGCCGCGGCCGCCATCCTTTCCGGCCGTTGCTGCGCGACAACCGTATCGGCACGGTACAGATTCCGGTTACCCTGCCCACCTTTGACGAAGTCATCGGCAAGGAAGTGCGATTAGAGAATTTCAACGATTATATTCTTGATCGCATCGCCCGGGATGACGGCGCGCCTGTCTATACCATTCATAGCGAAGTGGAAGGGCGATCCCTGTCGGGTCTATTCGAGCAATTATTACAGCGCGCCCAGCGGCAGGGCATCAGCTTTTGTCCGTTACCTGAACTGCTGCCGGCGGATTTATCCACCGTACCGCTGGGGCGGGTCGTTCGTTCCTCTTTTCCCGGGCGGGAAGGCTGGCTGTGTTGCCAGGCCCCCGCAGATTGATGTCATGAAATTACTTAAAAATCACTGGGCGGCGATCCTGGCGCTGTTTTATGCGTTGGTCTATCTGCTGCCGTTGAACAGCCGTTTGTTATGGCAGCCCGATGAAATCCGCTATGCCGAAACCAGTCGGGAAATGCTGCTGCGCGGCGACTGGATTGTGCCGAACCTGTTGGGCGTGCGTTATTTCGAAAAGCCGGTGCTGGGGTATTGGATTAACAATCTGAGCCAATGGGTATTGGGTGATTCCAACTTCGCCGTGCGCTTTGGCGTGGTTTTGTGCACCGGCGTCAGCGCGCTGCTGGTCTATGTCCTGGCCATGATGATGTGGAAGACGCGCCGCACAGCCTGCCTGGCCGCGCTGATATTCCTCTCAATGATGCTGGTGTTCGGCGTCGGCACCTACAGCGTGATTGATCCCATGGTTTCGCTGTGGCTTACGGCGTCGATGGTCAGTTTTTACCTGGCGATAAACGCCGGCGGCACGCGCGACAAACTGGGCGCCTATATTTTACTGGGCATCACCTGCGGTTTGGGATTCATGACCAAGGGTTTCCTGGCGCTGGCCGTGCCGGTGATTGCCGCGCTGCCCATCGCCATCCAGCGGCGGCGGCTGAAAGACCTGCTGATTTTCGGCCCGGCGGCGGTGCTGGCCGCAATAGCGCTGAGCCTGCCCTGGGCGCTGGCCGTTGCCGAGCGTGAGCCGGACTACTGGCACTACTTTTTCTGGATTGAACATATCCAGCGTTTTGCCGATGACGACGCGCAGCATAAAGCGCCGGCATGGTACTACTTGCCGGTCTTCTTGGTGGGTTCCCTGCCCTGGCTCGCGCTGTTGCCGGGGTCGCTGCTCAAGGGCTGGCGCGAACGGACGGCACGGCCGGAGCTGTTTTTCCTGCTGTGCTGGGTGCTGATGCCGCTGCTGTTTTTCAGTATCGCCAAAGGCAAGCTGTTAACCTATATCCTGCCGTGCATGGCGCCCCTGGCCCTGCTGATGGCCGCCTGCGCGCAAGAATGCCTGGCATCCGGTCGCGTGCGGGTTTTCCGGTTCAATGCGGCGATCAACGGCGCGTTCGGCCTGGTTGGCATGGCGGCCGTAGCGGCGCTGGGCGCCGGATTATTACCAACGGTCATTGTGTTGGGGCGGGATGAATGGCCAAAGGTGGCAATGGGCCTGCTGGGATTTGCCGGCTGGACATTCTTCGCCGCTGTCTCCTGGCGCAAGGATGGACGGCGCTGGGTCTGGGCCGCGGGCTGTCCCATCCTGTTCAGCCTGTTGATTGGCCACGCCATTCCCCAGCGGGTGATCGACAATAAGCTGCCGCAGCACATTATCCGCGCCAATGCCGGCGTGCTGCGCCACAGTCAATACGTGCTTAGCAACAACGTGGGCCTGGCGACCGCCATAGCCTGGGAACTCAAACGCGATGACGTGAAAATGTTTCGTGAGCGCGGCGAGTTGACCTATGGATTATCCTATCCGGACGCGCGCGGGCGTTTTATCAGCGAGCAGGATTTCCCCGGCTGGCTGGCGACGGTACGCGGCCAAGGGGATGTGGCGCTGCTCATCCGCCTGCCCGACGACAACCAACTGCCGGTTTACCTGCCAAAACCAGACTCCATGCAACGCAGCTCCCACCTGGGATTGGTGCTGTACCGGCAACGGCCATGAGCGGCTATCTGCTGATACTGCTGGTCTGTGTTCTCACCTGCGCGGGGCAATTATGCCAGAAGCAGGCCGCGCTGCGCTGGCGGCAAGGTGCGCCGCGGCAAAACCGCCGGGCGGGGACGGGGGCGCCGGGCTGGTTGCTGGCGGCGCTGCTGTTGCTGGGCATGGCCTTGCTGTTCTGGCTCGGCGTTTTACAACGCCTGCCCCTGAGCGTGGCTTATCCCGTGTTGAGCCTGAACGTTGTGCTGGTCACCCTGGCGGCGCAGTGGCTCTTTCGCGAACGCGTCACCTGCCGTCACTGGTGGGGCGTGGCCGCCATTATGTTCGGCATCGCGCTGATGAGCCTTAATCCATGAAGGGGTATGCCTGGGCGGCGGCCAGCGTGCTGCTGGTCACCCTGGCGCAACTGCTGATGAAGTGGGGCATGCAGCAGGTCCCGCCGTTGTCGCTAAATGCATTGACGCCGGCGTTCGCCATCCATTACGTTATACCTCTGCTGGCGGTGTCTTTAGGCATACTGGGTTACGCCCTGTCGATGCTATGCTGGTTCTGCGCTTTGCTCTATCTGCCGCTCAGCCGGGCCTACCCGCTGCTCAGCATCAGCTACGCCCTGGTCTATTGCGCCGCGATCGCGCTGCCGATGTTTAACGAGGCGGCAAGCGTTGCCAAGACCCTGGGCGTGGCGTTTATTTTGTTTGGCGTGTGGCTTATCAACCGCCGTAACCCATAGGTTGGAGTCGTGATGCATAATGGGCTGCGCCGTCCCGGCGTACTGGCGGCGCTGGGCGCCGCGATATTATTCGGCGCGGGTACGCCGTTGGCGAAATTGATGTTGACCAGCGTCAACCCCTGGCTGCTGGCAGGATTGCTTTATCTGGGTTCCGGGCTTGGGCTAACGCTGTACCGCGTTATCAGGCGCGCGCCCCGGGTCATATTGCCGCGGTCCGAAATGCCCTGGTTTGCCGGCGCCATTATCACCGGCGGTATTATCGGCCCCGTCTTGCTGATGCTGGGGCTTGCCGCCATGCCGGCCTCGGGCGCGTCCCTGCTGATCAATGCCGAGGGGGTATTTACCGCATTACTGGCATGGTTCGCTTTCAGGGAAAATGTCGACGGTCGCATTGCATTGGGCATGGCGGCGATAGTGGCGGGCGCCGTGGTGCTGAGCTGGCCGGGCGAGGCCCGGTTTGCCGGCCTGTGGCCGGCGCTTGCCGTGTTAGGCGCATGTTTCGCCTGGGGGGTGGACAATAATCTTACCCGCAAGGTTTCATTGACCGATGCTACCTGGATCGCCGCCGTCAAAGGCCTGGTCGCCGGTTTGGTGAATCTGTCGCTGGCCTTTGCCGCCGGCGTGTCCTTGCCCGCATGGACCGATGCGGTCGGCGCGCTGACGCTCGGGTTTCTGGCATACGGCGTGAGCCTGGCGCTGTTTGTGGTCGGCCTGCGCCATCTGGGCACCGCCCGCACCGGCGCGTATTTTTCCATCGCACCCTTTATCGGCACCGCGCTGGCCGTCGTCATGGGCGATCCGCTGACCCCGCAGATGCTTGCCGCCGGTGCGCTGATGGCCCTTGGCATTGGATTGCACCTGACCGAACGTCATCAGCATACCCATGTCCACTTGCCCGTTGCGCACGATCATGAACACCGTCATGATGAACATCATCTCCACTCCCATGACGAACCCATCGCCCCGGGAACCCTTCACCGGCACTGGCACCATCACGATCCCCTGACGCATTCCCATCCCCATTTTCCCGACGCCCATCACCGCCACGATCATTAATTTTTCCTATTGCCAATTAATGCGCAAACAGCTAATTGAACGTGAAAAGTTTTTATTTAAACAAAGCTCATTGCTCATGTGTTTTAACAGCAAACGTTAAAATAAGATTAAATATAACGGAGAGACGGTTAATGAACTCATTATCATAGATAAAGAGGTGCGTAATGAATTTAAATATCACCACAAATGTGTTGATGTCCACCGGTATGCTACAAAATTACTTCTTTAAAAATGGTAAAAAAAACGCATTAATATTAATTGATGTAAATGTAGTTAATAATGAAATCATACAAGAAACACTCAGCCTGTTAAAACCAAAAGATATCCGGTTGGTGGACAGGGAGCCGACCACGGAGGATGTGAATAACGCGGTAAAACACTATCCGCAGACCGAAAATATCATCGCCGTAGGCGGCGGCTCAACCATGGATCTCGGCAAGGCCATTGCCGTAACCTTGACCAATGGCGGCGATGTGCAAAGGCTGCGCGACCGGGATAACATCAGCCGGCCGGGTCTGCCGATTATCGTTGCGCCCACGATACCCGGCACGGCGGCGGAGTTCAGCGCATCCGCGGTATTAAGCACCGACGGCTACAAGCAAAGCCTGATTTCCCCTTTTCTCAGGCCGGAAGTGGCGCTGGTGGACCCGCGTTTTTTCGCCTCGGTGAAAGCGGAAACCGGCATCCCCGTATTGCTGGACGGCTACATCCATACGGTGGAATGCCTGGAAGGCCTAAAGGGATCGGATGCGTCGCGCACCGCCTGCCGTAACGTCATTTCGATCTTTAATGAAATCGTCAAAAGCGGCTACCATCCGCAGGATATCAAATGGTGCCAATTAGCCTATTATGCAAATTACACCAGCGCTTTTTCATTGCTTGGCGGGTCGTTAGGCGCGGTCCATGCATTATCTTATGGCGTGTCGAATGCCATGGGCGTCTGTCATTCAAAGGCCAATCTGGTCGCGCTCGGGCATATGAGAGGCGTTTTTGATCGCTACGCCCAGATCGCTTTCGCCTACTGTCGCCAATATGCGGTGGACTATCGGCTTAACGCCGGCCCCAACGCCGATCGGGGAAAGATATTATCGGTCATGAACGAGACTCGCGATAGGTTGACCCCTCTGTGGGAGAATACCTTTGGCGAGAAGTATACTAATGCAATTTCAGACATATTCATCAGGAGGATTATTGCTGGCATTAAAGGGTAGGCCTCACGCCGATTTCACGCTAAAAAAGGCCCGGCTTGCGCTGCCGTCCGGCCGAACTGTTAACTAACACCAGCGCCTGGTCTTCGCGATCGTGATGACGGTCTTCTAGCCCTGTTCCTCGCTGAGAGCGACGTCTTCCGCGTTTTTATGTTGGCCGATTGCCGCAATGCTTGGTTATTTAATCGGTAAAACACATGATTTTCCTGTGCATAAAATCAAACGAGCAATATTATCTGGCATAACCACCGGCATTATCGTATGGCTAGGCCTGTTATTGTTGAGAAAGATGGAATCTGTAATTTGACTCACCAAGGCTTCAGCAGCACTGGTTTACATTACAATCTCATGGGTGGGGCTATTATTCTTTAGGCAAAACGGGGTGTGCTGCGGATGTCATCAGCTGTTTACATAAAATTGCCTGGCGCTGGTGTTAGGTAAATCGCGAGCCATGAAAAATAACTTATTGAATAATTCAATATTGATCAACAGCTTAATCATAGGATAATTATGCCCCTGGCAAAATAAAATTTTTCAAGGAAAGATGATGAATCTGGAATTATTCAACCATATCGAGCGCGCGCCGGATCCTTCCAAAGCGTTGGATATGTTTCCGCAACTGTCCGCTTTTTATTCGGCCTTGGGCAATACCACGTTAATGCCGGTTCCCGGCCCTGAGGGCGGGGCCAGCATACTGGCGAAGCTTGAGTTTGAAAATCCTTTTGGGTCGGTCAAGGATCGCACCGCGTTTGGTATGTTTTGCGAAGCGATAAATAATCACGATTTTCACAAAGGATCGCTGAAGTTACTGGATTCTTCCGGCGGTAATATGGGCCGGGCGCTGGCGATGCTGGGCAATTTGTGCAACATCGCCGTGCACCTGGTCATCCCGGACTCCTCGCCCGATGTGTTGGTCAGGGCTTTGCGTGAGGCAAACGCGCAATTGACCTTGGTGGATTCCCGCTATTTCCTGCTGGGGTTAATGGCCCGCGCTCAGGAAATTGCGCTTGCGGACCCTGGCTGGACATTGCTGGCTCAACATCTCAATCTGGTGAATGTGGCAGTGCATCGGCATGGCACCGGTCAGGAAATCCGCCGCCAGCTCAGGGGCGGCAAGGCCGGCGGTTGGGTGGCGGCGGTGGGGACCGGAGGAACCCTATCCGGCGTTTACGCGGCGCTGGCGCAGGATAACCCGGCGCTGAACGTGCTGGGCACCACACCCAAAGAGCTGCCCTTCGGTACCCTGTCTCCCCCTAACGGCCGGGATAAATTTGCCGGAGCCGGTGGGATGGGCTTTGGCTTTCGCCAGCCTTTTATCACCCATATGAAGCTTAACAAACTGCCGTTCAACCTGATTGGCTGGCAAGAGTCGCTGGCGGCAATGTACGAATTTCATAAGCTGACCGGCATACGCATCGGCGCCTCATCGGCGGCTAACTGGAAGAGCGCTTGCCGGCTGGCGCAAACGCTGAAACCCGGCGAACAGGTGGTGACGCTGTTTGCCGATGCGGGGAACGATAGCGACCTGGAAAAGGGCGAGGTATTTTTCACCAGCGCCAACCGGTCGAATCCGGCAAAAATAGGGTACTAATATTCATCTCCGGCAATCAGCGCCGGGATGCGGGCTGCGGTCATAGTGCTGAATGCCGCCGCCTATCGTTTTGCAATAATAAGATAATACGCACATTTTCAATCCATCCGGCAAGGGGGGAAAATCCATTAAAGTCCTTATTTATTAATGGCCGCCCACACGCCAATCTAACCCTCTGTTTTTGATCTGATTTTCTCCTCTGTCTATCAAGATTTGTCAATGTTTGCCGATAACCATTGTAACTCAGATAAGTCGTTTCACAGGGCGTGGACAATATTTGATTTCAACATACGAACAGGTCGGCGCGCAAAAATCATCCCAGGTTTTCCCTGGCATAAATGGTGCGATAAATGTTCTTACGTTTTCCCCATCCTCAATGCTTTCCACCCATATGCGCAGAAGCCAGCATAGAAATAATAAACAGGAGCAGTACCTATGCGTGTTTTAAAAAATGCCAGTATTCGAGTCATACTCTTAATAACGCTTGGTTTTTTTTTGGTGCTGTGGGGTGGGGTTTCCGCATTTACCCTGTCCTCGCTGAATCAGGTAAACCATTTATTAACAGTCAGTGAAGATCAGAAAAAAGACATCGATCTCGTCACCCATGGCAACGACCAGTATTTTCGCACCGTTACGCGCCTGTCCAGGGCCATGGATTATGTCCAGACCGGCGAATTAGCGGATGCCGATAAGGTCCTGGCAACCGCCGCTACCGCCATGCAGAGCACTAAAGCGGCCCTGGAAGAGTTTAAATTACGCCAGCATCCCTCTATTGACCCCGCGATAACGGATAACATCGTCAACAGCTGGACCAGCCTTATTAACCAGGGTATGGCGCCTTTATTGCAGGCGGCCCAGGAAAAAAATATTGATGAATACCGTCGCATATACCGGACGCAATCGCCGCCGTTCAGCGTGGCGTTTGGCGCGGCGGCGGAAAAATTCAAAGACGAGGCCATGTCGCAGGAAGGCGCGCGGCGGGTGAGCGAGCTGGTCGACTGGTGCAAAAATATATTGATTGCGGCCATCATCGCCGGACTTATCATCCTGGCCTTGACCGACCGTTATCTTGTCAACTGCATGATTAAACCGCTGGAACGGTTTAAATTACAGCTACATACCCTTTCCGACGGGCAGTTGGACGACAGCATCGACGATTTCGGCCGTAACAATGTCGGCCGGCTGTTTCCTTATCTACAGGAAATGCAGAGAAACCTGATACGCACGGTCTCCGCCATACGCGACGGTTCCGCCTCCATATACCAGGGCGCCGGGGAAATCAGCCTGGGCAATACCGACCTGTCCTCACGCACGGAACAACAGGCGGCGGCCCTGGAAGAGAGCGCCGCGAGCATGGAGCAGCTAAGCGCGACGGTTAAGCAAAACACGGAAAATGTTTTCCAGGCCAATAAAATGGTGCAGGACGCATCCAATACCGCCAGGAAAGGCGGCGAAATTGTCGATGAGGTGGTGGCCACGATGAGCAGCATCACCACCAGTTCTAAAAAAATCGCCGATATCACCGGCGTTATCAACGGCATCGCGTTCCAGACGAATATCCTGGCGTTAAACGCCGCGGTGGAAGCGGCCAGGGCTGGAGAACAGGGCCGGGGGTTTGCCGTGGTGGCGGGCGAAGTGCGCAGCCTGGCCCAGCGCAGCGCCCAGGCGGCGAAAGAAATTGAAGGGCTGATCGCCGAGTCGGTTGAACGGGTAAGCACCGGTTCCATCCAGGCCTCGCGCGCCGGCGATACCATGCACAGTATCGTGCAGGCGGTAAACCGCGTGACGGATTTAATGGGTGAAATTTCCTCGGCCTCGGAAGAACAAAGCCGGGGCATCAGCCAGGTCAGCACCGCGGTGGCTGAAATGGATGGGGTCACTCAACAGAATGCGGCGCTGGTGCAGGAATCGGCGGCGGCGGCGGCATCGTTGGAAGAACAGGCCCGTTTGCTAACGGAAACCGTGTCGGTGTTCCGGCTGCCGGCTATGGCGGGACAATCAATGAAAGTGGATGCGTCAACATTGCCGCCCGCCGTAACGCCGACGGCGCTGTTAAAAACGCCGTCCGGTCGGGAAAAGCTTACCGAAAATTGGGAAACATTTTAATCTCAATCCTCACTGATTAACCCCTGACGGCAACCGGCCAGCGCCGGTTGCCGCGCACGCCCCATCGTTACGCCATTCCATCCCGATGCATCCCCTCAACGGCCTGCGCGTCAAGGCCGCCACCGGTTAACCACGCGCGCCATCCCGACAAGCTCGCCGTATATTCTGCGGTTTATTTGGCTTAGCGGCGCGGATAGATTTTTTTGCCGACCCCATTGCGCGGCTGTAACGTTACTGACATCAAGCCGTCGAATACTGGATTTTATTTATGATGGATAAAATAATGTTGGTAATGGGTCGAGGCGGTTTTAAGGGTAGCGCATGGCGATTGCCGCGGATCGTCGCACCGCAGTGGCTGACCAGCCTGCGCGGGGGATTTATCCTGTTCCTGTTGTTGTTTGGCCTGCTGCAATGCGTCTCAATCACGTTGCTCTCGCAGTTGGTCGCCCACACCAAAATCAATATCGCCACCGCCCACGTCATGACGGAACGTCAGGCGTTAATAAATAAATCCCGTATAGAATTACTGACCGCCAGCGACAATATCAATCGCGCCGGCGTCTATTTTATGCAGGATAAACAAAGTGGTTCCGTCGGCAGTTGGCAGGCGTTGGCCGACAGCGCCGATATCGCGCTGAAAGCCGCCCGGGCTTTTTTTGCCGACTACCTGAAGCTTGCGGGCGCGGGGGATGGCGACGCCGACCTGCGGCAAAATTTTGCCCTGGTGTTCGATGGACTGAACGAGCAGCTAAAAGGCCTGCGCGCGGATAATATCGATTCCTTTTTTATGGTGCCCATCCAGGCGTTCCAGGAACAGTTCAACTCGGCGTTTTATCAGCGTTTGAACCAGGACACCGCCGACGCCGGGAGCCTTAACCAGGCGATATTGTCCTCGCTGACCACCGGCCGCGGCCTGTCGCTTGGCATCTCCGCGCTGCTGGCGGGGCTGCTGGCGCTGGCCGGCGTGGCCCTTTCCCATGCCGTTATCGTGCCGCTCGACCGCGCGCTGCGTCATTTGGCGCAGATCGCCACCGGCAATCTAAGCGAGCATGCGCCGGCGACCCGCTGGCAATCGCGGGAGATATCGGCCCTCAACCGGGGCATTGGCCAGATGCGGGGTGGGTTGCGGCATATCGTTGATGAAATCAATGAAATATCTTCATTAGTGATGCAAGGCGCCGGCGATATCGCCGGCCATAACCAGCGCATCAGCCAGCATAACCGGCATCAGACGCTGGCCTTTCACACCATTGGCGACCGATTAAACAACGTGGCGCAAGAGGCGGAAAACGGCGCGCTGTTCGCCGGCAACGCCACGCGGCATATGAGCGAGGCGGAGGCGTTGACCCGGCGCTGCGGCGATATGGTGACGGAGGTGGATAAAAAAATGCATGAAATCGTGGCGGAGTCGGAAAAAATAGCCGGTATCGTCACCTTTCTCGACGGCATTTCCATGCAAACCAAACTGCTTTCGCTCAACGCGGCCATCGAAGCGGCTCATTCGGGCAGCCATGGCCGCACCTTTTCGGTGGTCGCGAGGGAAATGAGCCTGCTGTCGCAAAAAAGCGGCGGGTCGACGCGTGATATCGATAGGCTGATTCAATCCACCCACCGGCACATCGACGGCGGTTTCAGCCGGGTAAAAGCGCTGGATGCGGTATACCACGATATTATCCAAGCGGTCCAGGGGGTGGCGTTGTTGCTGGAGGAACTGCAGCGCAATGCCGCTTCGCAAAGCGAGGGGGTCAACGCCATTGCCGGTGAAATCAAGCAACTCAACGATCAAATCGCGCAAAGCAATCTGCTGAATCTGGCCTGCGCAAGCGCATCCGATTCGCTTATTGGTCATTCCGAACGTTTGCGGCAAAGCGTCAGCAAGTTCGCGCTGGCATGACCGGCCAAAAAAGCCGATGATATTTTCCTGCCATCCTGTGAACCACTGCGAGGAAAAAAGATGAGCCCCTTATCCCCTTTACGCATTGCGGTTATCGACGACTGGCAATCCGTCGCCGGTCGGTTAGTGGACTGGTCGGCGCTGGCGCCGGTCGGCGAGGTGATTTTTTTGCACGAATTTCCCGCCGATACCGCGGTGCTGATCGAACGGCTGCGCTCCTACGACGTTATCTGCGCCATGCGTGAGCGGACCCGTTTTGACCGCGCGCTGTTGATGCAGTTGCCGCAGTTAAAGCTGCTGGTCACCAGCGGCATGAAAAACGCCGCCATTGATATAGCCGCCGCCGGTGAGCTGGGGATAAGCGTCGCCGGCACCGGCGGTGATCCTTATGCCGCCCCCGAACTGACCTGGGCGCTGGTTATGGCGCTTACCCGCAATCTGCTGGCCGAGGGGAATGCGCTGAAGTCTGGCGGTTGGCAGCAGGGGTTGGGCGTCAGCCTGCATGGCCGGACGCTCGGCATCCTGGGTTTGGGTAAAATTGGCCGCAAGGTGGCCCGCTATGCGCAGGCCTTCGGCATGGAAACTATCGCCTGGAGTGAAAACCTGACGGCCGAACGGGCGGCCGAGTCGGGCGTGATCTATGTTGACAAGCAGACGCTGTTTGCCCAGTCGGACGTGTTATCCGTCCATCTGGTATTAAGCGAACGCAGCCGCGGGATCGTCGACGCCGCGTCGCTGGCGCGGATGAAACCCGGCGCGTATGTGGTCAATACCGCGCGTGGGCCGATTATCGACGAGGCGGCGCTGATTGACGCATTACGCAAGAAACGCATCGCCGGCGCGGCGCTGGATGTCTTTGATCAGGAACCATTGCCGGCGGGACATCCATTTCGCACCCTGGATAACGTCCTGGCGACGCCGCATATCGGTTACGTGACCCGCGAGAGCTACAGCCTGTTTTTCAGCCATATGATCGAGGATATCCTGGCCTGGCACGCCGGCCGGCCAATCCGGCTGCTGGCCTAGCGCATCCGGCCGCATCCGCGCCAAGGCGTGGCAATCCGCCCGGCCTGCGGCGGCTGCGTCCCAAGGACGGGCTATCCGCCGTCCTGTGGCGGCCGCGCGCTATGCCGGGATGATCCGTTCGGTTTTCAGACGCTCAAACAGGTCGATAAAGCCGTCGTGGGTATCCTGGTAGCCGGTGAAACCGGCTTTGCGGCTTTTGCTCATATCGGTGACTATCTCCATGGGCCTGCCGAGGTCTGCGTCTGTATGCCACCAGGAGACCAGCTTATCGATATCGGCCTCGCGCAGTCTAAAGCGCGCGGCAATATCCGCCCACTGCGCCGCCGCGTCATGCATACGTTCTCCGAGCGGCGACGTCTGGCCGGGGAACGGAGCCGCTTCCAGGCCAAAGTAGCCGGCTATTCGCGGCCACATCCACTGCCAGCGGAAGATATCGCCGTTCACGACGTTAAAATCCTGATTTTTTCCCTGGTCATGGGTGGCGGCCCATTCCAGATGACGGGCCAACTGCCGGGCATCGGTCATATCGGTCAGGCCTTGCCATTGCATGGCCGAACCCGGGAAGATAAACGGCTGGCCGGTGTATTTGCACAACGTGGCATAGACCGCCAGGGTCACCCCCATATTCATGGCATTGCCGATGGCATACCCGACGATGGTATGCGGGCGATGGACGCTCCAGGTGAAGCCATGGCGTTGAGCCGCGGCGAACAGGCGGTCTTCCTGTTCGTAATAAAAATTATCCACCGGCAGCCGCCCCTGCTCTTCGCGAAAGGGCGTGACGGGAACCGCGCCGGTGGCATAAGCCTCAAACGGCCCGAGGTAATGCTTCAGTCCGGTTACCAGCGCGACGTGGCCTTGATTTTGCGAACTGTTCAGCGAGCCGCCTAACGCATCCAGCACATGGCTGATCATGGCGCCGTTGACGCGGATATTTTCTTTTTCCGAAGCCTGACGCGCCCAGGCGGTGAAAAACACGCGATCGACCTGAAGACCGCTTACCGCCGCCGCCACGGATTGCGCGTCGGTAAGGTCGGCAACGATGGCCTCGCACCCCGCCGGCATTGGCGTGCGTCCGCGAGACAAGCCATGTACCCGCCACCCGCCGCGGAGTAACTTTTCCGCCAGCGCGCTGCCGATAATACCGCTGGCGCCGACGATCAATGCGCTGTGTTGCATGTTTAAACCTCCTATAGCCGTTTTAGCTATTCAGCTTAAACTGGAATTAAATTCTTATCCCGGCTATTATTTCCTGCCATTCAAGAATTTTTGTCCATATTAATATGAATCCCTCGGAACGCCTAAAGGGCCTTGGCGCCTTTGTATACACCGCCAGGCACGGTAGCTTCGCCGCCGCGGCCGAACAGCTGAATCTCACCAGCTCCGCGGTGGGCAAAAGCGTGGCGCGCCTCGAACAACGTCTTGAAACCCGGCTGTTTGATCGCACCACGCGCCGGTTGACCCTCACCGACGCCGGGCAGGCATTTTTCGCTACCTGTACCCGGGTATTAAGCGATCTGGCCGAGGCGCAGGCGGTATTGGCGTCCCATGCCCATACGCCGATGGGCCGGCTGCGTATCGATCTGCCGGCCTCGTTCGGCCGTCTTATCGTGATGCCGGTGCTTATCGCGTTTTTCAAGCGGCATACGCATCTGCGGCCCCACATCACTTTTACCGATCGTTTTGTCGATCTGGTTGACGAAGGGGTGGATGTCGCGGTGCGTATCGGCGGCGTCGGCGATCTGCCGCCGACTATCGGTTCGCGTTACCTGGGCACGGAACGCCTGATTTTCTGCGCCGCGCCGTCTTACCTTAAGGCGCGGGGAGCGCCGCTCACCCTGGAGGCGCTGGGCGAGCATGATTGCGTGGTTTATGGCAAAAGCGATGGCGCGGGGGCGCGCTGGTTGCTGCCGGCGCAGGGGGGGCGGGCCAAAACGCTGGAGGTGGCGCATCATATGATGGTCAGCGATAGCGAAGCGCAGGTGGCGGCCCTGGAGGCGGGAGCGGGAATGGCGCAGATGGCCACCTGGCTGGTAAGCAAAAGTCTCGGTGAAGGTAAACTGGTGCCGGTGCTGCCCGAGGTCTCGGTCGACGGCCTGCCGTTGCATATTACCTGGCCGAAAAATAAGCAGCTCACGCCCAAGATCGATCTATTATTGCAAACTTTCGCCGCTCAGTTGCATATCCGTTAAGGCATGTGCGTGGCGGGTGGCCGACAACCATTCCCCATCCCGCTTTTACGCCGGTTAATCTAAACCCGACAGACTGTAGTTAACCGGCACCCACCGGTAGCCCCGCTGATTGCCCGCCATGGCTTCACGGTATTTCACATGGCCCAGGCCGGGGAAAGCAATATGGTCGGCGGCGATCAGATAGTTATTTTTTACCGCCTGCTCCAGAACGGTTTTTCTGGATTTGGCCGCCTGCGTCTTGTTCCAGTCAAACGAGATAGTCGTGTCCGGATCGGGTAATTGCACGGCGGACGAATGAATGGTGTCGCCCCAAATCAGCAGCTTCTGGCCGGCGCTTTCTATCAAATAAAGCGTATGGCCCGGCGTATGGCCCGGCGCGGGAAGGGTGTTGATGCCGGGAAGCAACTGGGTTTTGCCCGTGAAGGTTTTTAATCTGCCCGCGTTGATTACCGGCCTGAAGGATGACGCTGATTCCGGGAAGGTATGCTTTTCACTCTCCCGCACCCGGTCGATGTTCTCGGGATTCAGCCAAAAGTCGGCATCCTGCCGATTAACCCAAACGGTGGCGTTGGGGAAAGCGTACTTCCCGTTATGCACCAATCCGCCTGAATGATCCGCGTGAATATGGGTTAACAAGACGGTATCTATCTTTTCCGCCGGATAACCGGCAGCCCGCAGGTTTTCGAACAGGCGTCCGCCATCCTTGCCAAACAGCGGGCCGGAACCGGTATCCACCAGGATCAAATTGCTACCGGTGTTGATAACATAGGCATTGATGGACGTTTCCACAAGGGTGGACATATCCTCATCGGCCAACCGCTGTTTAAGCACGGCGGGCGGGATATCCAGTAACAGCTTATCCAGCGGGATGGTCACGGTACCGTCGGAAATGGCGGTGATTTCAAACTTGCCCAGCATCATGCGATAGAAGCCCGGCGCCTGGTGTTTTTGCTGCGCCACCGGGGCTGGGGATGCGCTAATGCGCGCCAGGGCGGGCATTAGCGCCATACCCACCATCAAGACGGCGGCGACGTTGACCTTGTTGACTGATTTCATCTTTACCATCCATTTTCAAACAATATTAAATAATGGATTAAGTATCAGTCGGGCAGTATTATTGATCAAATTGATTGGAGTAATTATGAATATCAATGAAAACGATTTTCGTGGCGTCGATTTGAATCTGCTGATTACTTTCCTGGTACTGTATCGCGAGCGCAGCGTTTCACAGGCCGCGCAGAAACTTTTTCTCGGGCAACCGGCGGTCAGCAGCGCTTTGGCCAGGCTGCGGGCGTTATTTGACGATGCGCTGTTTATTCGTACCGCTCAGGGTATGCAACCCACCGCCAGGGCTGATTTTCTGGCCCAGCGTTTTGCGCCGCAGTTTGAGCGGATCCGGTCAATTTTGTTTGATTCGGATGAGTTTATTCCCCGCGCGAGCCAGCGCAAATTTACCCTGGGGATGGCGGATTGGGTCGAAATTTGGCTGATGCCGCCGCTGTTGAAACAGCTCAGGATAAGCGCGCCGGATATTCGTATCAACGTGATCGCCACTACGCCCTTTGAGGATCAGGCTTACATTGAGCAGCACGGGGTGGACATGGTCGTGTCGGTTACCAGAGACCAGGCGCCTTGGCTCCGACGAGAGACGCTGTTATCCCAGGCGTTCCAGGTATTATGGCATCCGCGCCAACTGCCGCTGTCCGCGCCGCTCTCTCTTGAGAATTATTTGCGCTATGAACATCTCTTGGTTACCTATCGATCGCGGGCGCGCAGCATAGCGGACGAAATGCTGGCGCAAAAGGGCATGGAGCGGCGCATCAGTTATACCACGCCGCACTTCTCTTCATTACCGGGGATATTGCAGAATACGGCGTCGCTGACAACGGTACCGCAAGCATTGGCGCGGGCATGGATACGGGACTTCGGTTTTTGCGCCAGTCCGCCGCCGTTGGCCCTGCCGGAATTTGACCTGTCGCTGTTATGGCATGCCAGACATGACGCCGACGCAGGCCGCCGCTGGCTTGCGGGAGAGATATGCGCTATAGCGGAGAATGGCGCGGCGCCGGTAACCGCGTAGTCAAACGAATACCGGTCTTAACGCATCGCCAGGTAGGCATTTTTCACTTTCCACAGGTAACGCGGAGCCTGCGGCTGGGGATGTTTTTCCTGGATATGCTGGTAGAACTGTTCCGGCGTCAGCTGGTTAATCTTGCTAATGGCATAGTCCCGATCGCTTGAGAACGATCGCAGCAGGGCGCCCGCGCCGTTAACATAAGCGACGGCGGTGGCGTAGCGCAGCGTCTCGGGGTTATGGATACCGGACAACTGCCGTTGCAGGATGCTGATATAGGCCGTGCCCAGATCGATATTCGTGGCGGGGTCTTTGAGATCGCGGGCGCTTGGCTGGCCGTAGCGGCCCTTTAACCGATAGGCATCGCGTCCGGCGGTAGAGGCCTTGAGCTGCATGAGCCCGATGGCGTTGGATTTGCTGACCACACTGGGGTTATAACCCGACTCTACCTGGATAATGGCTTTCACCAGCGTCTCATCCACGCCGTAGATGCTGGCGGAGTCGTGGATATAGCCGCCATAAATTCCCTTGGGCGCTTCCTGCGGGAGCATTTGCTGCGGCTGGGGCGGGGTAACGATGGCGACAGGCCGCTCTGTGGGTTGTTTGGCACACCCGGCCAACAGCAAACCAGCTATCAGGAAAAGGGAGTTTAATTTCACGCAGTATGCCTCAGGCGACGGGAGCGACCCTCAGCATATACAGGTTTTTGCCACTTCTGAACGTTTTTTTTCAGCGTTGCGAGGCTAATTGCATTTTTTTGCCTCGTTTCGTTAGATTGGGCGATATTTTGCTGGCACCGTTGCTATGTCTCTAAGATGCCTCCTAAAATTATATTTAAAAATTAAAAAAATGTAAGGGTGACGGCACGGCCAAATAAGACGGCAAGTTCCATTGCGGCCGTGCCGGCCGTGTAATTCAACCCTCGGTTTTTAAAAAACCGACCTCTGCGGCGAGTTTTGTTTCCTGGTTATTTATCAGCGCGGCATCTTCCGGTTTATGTCGTCGCTGGCGTTTATTGACCTGCGCCGCAATAGGGGATTAAAACGTCAGGATAAAACGGCTGCCCTGCGGCAGTGCTTCCACGCGCAACTGCCAGTGATGGGCAACGGCGATTTCCCTGCAGATGGCCAGTCCCAGTCCGGTGCCGCCGTGTACCGCGCCGGGCGCGCGCCAGAACCGGTCAAATACCCGCGCCGCGTCCTCGGCGTTTATGCCCGGTCCACTGTCCGACACCTGGATAGAGGAGGTATCCGCCAGCATGTCAACGCTGCCGCCGGGCGGAGAATAATTGATGGCATTCTCGACAATGTTTTTCAGCAAAATAAACAGCGCGCTTTTATCGGCGCGTATCGGCGGCAGGTCGTCCGGCAGCCACAGGCGCAAGGTGATACTGTTGCCCGCGGCCTTACGGTCCAGGTAGGCGGCCACGTCGCGCATCACGGCAAGCCGGTCTACCTCACTGAAGCTAAAATTCTGCGATTCGCTCACCTCCGCCAGGTGCAACAGCTGGCGGACCTGGCGCGCCATGAGATCAATCTCCCGAAACAACAGGGGCTTATTATCGATTTCGGGCTGAAGCTCAATTTGTCCCCGCAGCAAGGTGAGCGGAGTTTGCAGCTCGTGCGCCGCGGCGCCAAGAAAATCCTGCTGGGCGATAAAACCCTTTTCCAGCCGCGCCAGGGCAGCGTTGAACGCGTCGATTAGCGGTCTTATCTCGCTTGGGATATCGCGATCGTTTAAACGGGTCTGCAAATTAGCGGGCGTGATTGACATGGCGGCCTCCGAGGCCACTTTCAGGGGATACAGCACGCGGCGTATGGTAAAGGGAAAAGCCAGGCCGAACGCGATGGTCGCGATAAACACGCTCCAGGCAATAATCCCCGGCAGCGGGGCGAATTTCATATCCACGACGTTTTCCCCGAAGGCGTCGCTGGTAGCGGTCTGCACGTAAAAACGCCGCTGCTGGTGGTCGGTTGCGAGTGTTATCACATCAAAGGGCCTGCCGCTGATGGCGACCCGCTGATGGGAATCCGTCAAATCCGCGAGCCGACCCCGACCCCAGGGTAAGCCGCTGGTGTCTGTTCCACTACTCAGCCGTAATGTGCCGTTATCATCAAAAACGCGATACATCACCTCGGTGGGGGCAATCGCAAACAGCCAGGCCAACTGTTCGTCCACCCTCACGGAGACCGGCATGCCCAGCGCGTTGTATTGCAAGCCGGCGGCAACCCGCTCGGCATTTCTTTGATTATTATCTTTCTGCCACATTTCCTGGGGAAATTGATTCAAAGCGAACAAGTACAACGCCGCGATAAGCGACAGGCTGGCCGCCAGGACGGCGATGCTGGTCAGCCATAATCTCGCCGAGAGGCTGTATGTCCAGTAGCGTACCCATTTGACGCGCAGAAAAGTATTAAACATGCTCTATTCCATCGTCATCACCCGACTCTATCCTCGCGGCCAGGGCGAAGCCGACGCCCCGGACATTAATGATATGGGCCGCCACGCCCGCGGAGGACATTTTTTTACGTAGCCGGTGAACGGTAACCTCCAGCGCATTAGGCGTGACCGCTTCGCTTAATCCCCAGGCGGCATGTTCCAGCGATGAATGACGCACGGTTTGCCCGGCCGCGTCAATCATGGCCAGCAGGATTTGCAGTTCGGTGGGGGCGAGTAATACGGACCGCGTTGCGCCGCGCAGCGTCTGTTCTTGAGGATCGATGGTAATATCGGCGAAGCTGTATACCAGGCCGGCGGTTTCAACCGGACGACGCATCAGCGTCCTGACGCGGGCCACCAGTTCGCTCATGGCGAAGGGCTTGGTGACGTAATCATCCGCGCCGCTTTCCAGGCCGTCGACCCGATCGTGCAAGGCATCCCGGGCGGTCAGAATCAGGCAGGGCGTCATATATCCCGTGGCCCGCAAATCCCTTAAAAAATCCAGTCCGTCCCCGTCGGGCAAGCCGCGATCGATGATAAGCACGGCATATCCTGCCTGCTTTACGCCATATTTCGCCTGGGATAGGGTATAAAAAAAATCGGTTTCCACGCCGGCGGCGGACAAAGACTGGCCTATCATGGCCGCCAGGCGCTCGTTGTCCTCGATAAGTGCGACCCGCGCCATAGAATTTCATCCCGTTAAAAACGATAAAGGTATCCGAGCCTTGCTTCCGGGATCGCCGTCCTGTCAACCAATGGGCTATCGGTAATCCCGCTCCCCAGGCGGGAAACGCCGGCGTCCAGGCTCAGGCTTTGATGCGGCGTAAGCTGATAGTCTAAACGCACGCCCGCCGAAAGATTATAGGTGGATTTACCCGCGTAGGCTTCGCGCCCGGCGCGTGCTTCGTCATCTTCCACGCCGTAATAATAATCCACGTATTGACTGTTATACCAGTCGATGCCGATGTGGGGTACCAGCGTGAAATCACCATAGTTGAAGGGCCGGCGGTAATCAACGCCTGCTTTCAACCCTTTATTCCCCGCCGTCAGGAAGTTCGCCCCCAAGACGCCGTAACCCGTGTCCCAGGCCAGGGCCGGCCCGATCCAGAATCCGCCCTTGCGTTTTTGCATGCCGTCGAGAATGGGCGCATCCGATTCTTTATAGCCGTCGCCCAGGGCATATTCACCGCGCAGGGTGAAACTCACACTGTCCCAACGGCCGATGTTGAGGTCGAGTTTATTACCGAATACATGGACCCATTTATTCTCAAAATAAATCAGGGGCAGGGGAGAAACGCTGGCATCGTCCCCTTTGTAAGGCGATTGCTTATATCCCACGCCGACGCCAAGCCCCCAGTTGGTGACGTTGGGCGCGTCATCCCAAAAAGAAAAACCCGCCGCGTCGCGCTCTGTTCCCGCCGGGGAAGAACCGGCGCCACTGGCGGCGGCGGAAAAAAACAGAACTGATGCCAATGCGTGCCGTACGCTGAGCCGATGTTGCATGAATTTTCTCACAGTAGTTGCCTGGGTATTGCCGGAGGGGTAATTCTAAGGGCCACAGGCTTACAACCGGCTTACAGCAAGTCGATTCACACCATTTTTCAACGGCTGCCCGCAAAAGTTTTATAGTTTTGTCATGTTGGTGAATAAACCTGGAATGAGGATAACAAATGGATTGCATAATGATTGCAGCGTGCCCTGGCAACGGTAATATATCTTTTAAAAATTACCCCATGCCGTAAAAAAATTTATGCTAATAATAAAATATGTTATTTAATATCTATTATTGAGAATAAAAAATCAGCCTTGCTCGATTTATGCTGGCCCGTTACGATAAATAATATAAAAAATAATTTTAATGCGCAATCCAGTGCGGAAGGTCGTTATGTATGGTTACTAATCATTGTCCCCATGATGCTTTTTTCAAAAAATTTCTCGGTGATATCAGCGTCGCTCGGGATTTTTTGCAAATACACCTGCCTACGTCGATAATAAAACGTTGTGACTGGGGGACGCTTAAAATTTGCCCGACTTCATATGTTGACGATAATATGCGGAACTATCATTCCGATATGCTGTATTCGGTGAATATGGCGCAGGACACCGGCTATATCTACTGCCTGATTGAACATCAGAGCCGTCCGGATAAACTGATCGCGTTTCGTCAACTGCGCTATAGCCTGGCGGCGATGCAAGGCCATCTTGATCTGGGCTTTAATCAATTACCGGTCGTGATACCGTTGTTGTTTTATCAGGGCAAACGGCCATTTACCGGCAGCACCGACTGGCTGGATTGTTTTGCCGATCGGGCGCTGGCGCGGAAAATATACTCCAATCCTTATCTGTTGGTTGATGTTACATTGATGTCCGATCGGGATATAATGTCGCACCGGCGGGTGGCATTATTTGAGTTGGTGCAAAAGCATATCAGGCAGCGCGATATGGCGACATTGGCGGAGGACATCGGCACACTGTTATATAAGTGGCCGCTATCGTTGGAGCTGAATAATAGCCTGGTATATTATATTTCCCAGGCCGGGGACACCGACGATGTCAAAGGTTTTTTTAATCAACTGGCGCGCCAGGCACCGCGCTATCAGGAGAGTATAATGACCATAGCACAAAAACTGGAGCAGATTGGCCGGCAGGAAGGTATGCAGGAAGGTATGCAGGAAGGGCTGCAGAAAGGCCGGCGTGAAGGCATATATATGGTTGCCCGGCATCTTCTCGGCAGCGGCGTTGACCGGGCGTTGGTAAAAGCCTCCACCCAATTAACGGATGAAGAGCTCGACCAGTTGGCTTGAAACAGCAAAGCGCCGTCGGTTAAACCTGCGCCATCCCACCATCAATGCATAACTCCGCGCCGGCGATAAAGCTGCTTTCGTCCGAGGCGAGGAACAGTGCTGCGGCCGCGACTTCTTCCGGCTTGCCCAGGCGGCCCAGGGGAATAAGCGTGGTCAACGAATTACGGACCTCATCGGTAACCTGATCAAACATCGGCGTGTCTATGGGGCCGGGGCTTAGGGTATTCACGCGAATTCCCCGTTCGGCAAACTCTCGGGTCCAGGTTCTGGCATAGGAGCGCATGGCGGCCTTGGTCGCGCCATAAGCGCCATAGCCGCTGGTACCAATCGACCCGGCAATGGACCCTATCAACACCATGCTGCCGCCATTGCCCATCAGCGGCAGCGCTTTTTGCGCCGTGAATAACGCGGCTCGGGCGTTAACATCGAAAATCAGATCGAAATGCGTTTCAGTTATCTCGGCCAGCGTGGAGGTTTCGGAAACGCCTGATGATATCACCAGAACATCCAGGTGGCCTTTGTGGGCCTTTACCCTGGCGTAAAGCCGGTCAAGGTCCGCCATTTTAGTGACGTCGCCTTGCACCGACTCAATGTTTTCACCAATTAATGCAACCGCTTTATCGAGTTCACCCTGGCGGCGGCCAGTGATGAAAACATACGCGCCTTCAGCGACGAAACGCTGCGCGATAGCCAGACCGATCCCGCTGCCGCCGCCGGTCACCACAGCGATTTTCCCGTTTAAATTCGACATTGAAATACTCCATTGGATTTGAGCCATCATGGTATATGTTGTATACCTACTGTCAATTACGCACCCCCAGTTCCGTAGGTATACATAAGGAAACCACCATGTCCCGGCCAGCCATTAATACCCTCGATGCAGCCTGCGCGGCTCGCCCGATACTCGACCAAATCGCCAATAAATGGTCATTGATGATCCTGATCGCTCTTTGCGAGCAGCCGGTTCGATTTAATGAGTTGCAGCGGCGCTTGGGAGGAATTTCACAGAAGGCATTGACCGAAAGCCTGCGCCGTCTCGAGAGAAACGGGCTGGTGCGAAGATATGTTATTACCTGCTCGCCGGTCGCGGTTGAATATTCGATTACTCAATTGGGGCACACATTACAACTGCCGTTTGCCGCGCTCTATGCCTGGGCCGTCGATCATCAACCCGACATCGAACGGGCGCAGCGGGATTTCGACCGGCAGAGTATCAGCAGAGCGGTAAACTAAACTGCGCCATACGGTATCCTGGCGCAGCGGACGTTCTGTTAATAAGAATGACGGGTTAGTTTTTTCTGTATTTGCACCAGAGCATAAATGGCCATCAACGTCGCCAGGCAGCACAGGGACAAATATCCCGCCACGTAAAAAGGACTGCCGTCGGCGGCGGCGACCAGCGCCGTGGCGATAAAGGGCGTTGGCCCCGCGATAAGCATGGCATTAAGCTCGCGGGTTATCGCAATGCCGGAAAAACGGTACCTGGTGGGGAAAAGATTGGCCAGGAAAGCGCCTTGTGCCCCGGCAAGCGTTGCAAATCCAATGCCATAGGCCAGGGACATGGCGAGAATGGAGAAGAGAAGATTTCCCTTTTCCAAAATCAAAAAAAGCGGGTAAACGTAGATGCCGGTAAATACGGCGCCAAACGCATATACCGGCGCGCAACCCACTCTGTCGGCAATTTTCCCGGCCATCGGCGTCATAAAGGCGCCGACGAGCGTTGAAATCATCACGACCACCAGGCCATCGGTTTTGGGCATATGTATGGTATTGGTCAGATAACTCAAGACAAAACTGCCCAACAGGTAAGCATTCGCGTTATGTCCGGTAATTGAAAGGAAACCGAATATGATTTCCTTTGGTGAGTTTTTAAATAGCTCCTTGATGGGCGTTTGTTTTTCGCGTTTATTTTTTGCCGCTTTTTCCATCGCTAAATTATATTCCGGCGTTTCTTCCAGGTGTTTACGGATATAGACGGCAATAACAAACAGGAAGATGGAGAACAAAAAAGGGATGCGCCACCCCCAATTCAGTAATATATCCTCCGGTAATTGAGCCACCGCAAGGAACACTATGGTCGAGAGCAAGATACCCGCTAACGAGGCGGACTGGAGAATCGCGGTTAATTTTGCCTGCTGCCCCGGCGGCGCGTATTCGGCGACCAGCGTAACGGCGCCCGCGTATTCCGCCCCGGCGCCAAACCCTTGCAGAACCCGGGTAACAACCAGCAGTATAGGCGCCAGGATCCCGACCTGGGCATAGGTTGGCAACAATCCCATACCTACGGTGGCAATACCCATCAATATAATGGTCAGTAACAACGCCGGCTTCCTGCCATATTTATCGCCGATATGCGCAATGAGCATGCCGCCAATCGGGCGCACGAAAAAACCTATGGCAAACGTGGCGAATGCGGCGAGAACGCCCGCCAGGCTGGACAGCTGAGGGAAAAATAGCTTATTGATAACTAAAGCCGAGGCGGAACCATACAACGCGTAATCAAACCATTCAATCACCGTGCCGACGGTCGAAGCAATAACCGCGCGCCTAACACCCGTCCCTTGTTTTAACGCACCATATTGTGGCAGCAGGTTTTCTTCAGAGTTCATGTCATCTCTCCTGAATTTAAGACAATTTTAATTAATGCATGCGATAGGAAAAGTTAAAACGGGATAGATAATTAATATATTCATTTGTCGATAAAAAAGCACACGGAGTCCTGGTTTGCTAGAAACCATTAATAACAGGCATTATTTTCAATATTACATGTTTCCCTCTCAACGGCTGGCGTTGTGAGGGTGTCGATAATAGGGTTTATTTTAATCAATAAAAAGTTCTGCTCTCCTTTTGAATATAAACTCCCTAAAGTTCTCGACTAACTTGAGATGTTCAATCAGGATTCTCCGGACGAGATCTTCTTCGTTATTTTTTATCGCCATGAGCAATTCACGATGTTGCATAATGGCGGTTGCCTCATGATGGGCTTCCTGTAATTCAATATAACGCAGCCGGTTCAAATGGGAGCGCATTTCTTTCACTATAAACGCCAGGCTCAGGTTTCCTGAAAACTGTATGATGTAGTCATGAAATTTTTCATCTAATTTCGTAAACTCATAATAATCTTTAATTTTTATTGCATCTTCCTGTTTGGTAATGATGATGTCGACTTTCTCCATAAGCGTAATGCTCTCCAGCGAGGTGCCATCCCAGCGGTTGGCGGCCTCGGTAAAAGCTTCAAGCTCCAGGACTTCGCGTATCCTTTGCGCCTCTCTGACTTTTCTTTTGGAGATAAACGAAACCAGCGCGCCTCGCTGCGGCATGATCTCCAGCAAACCATCAACCGACAGCCTGAAAAACGCTTGTCTGATGGGGGTCCGGCTGACGTTGAATTTAGCCGCCATTTCGTTTTCAGAAATCATTTGCCCAGGCAGGATCTGAACCGAAACGATGCGGTTCTTCAATTCTTTATATATCTGGCCTTCTAAGGTATTTCTGTCGATTTCAAAAGCATTGGATATATTTGAACTCATACTCACCTCCATTTGCATATGCGGCGCTATTTGCTGCCGCCTTTAAACGATTTTTTGACGTCTTCAGCATCCAATCGAATTGATTTTAACGCTTTTTCATCAAATTCAATACCATGGCCTGGTTTTTCACTGGGATAGGCTATGCCGTTCTCAATCGTTACGGAGCCTTCCGCTATGCCCAATTCCTGGAATGAGCCGCCGATAACATTTTCCAGCATAAAGCCGTTCGGTACCCCGCACAGCATATGTACCGATAATTCCATCATATAATGTGGCGCGACCTGTTTTCCAAACGCTTGGGATAGATTGGCTATTTTAAGCCATTCCGTGAATCCCCCGACAAAGGCCACGTCCGCCTGCACGAAATCGATGGCGCCGGCGTTCAGGTATGCAAGAAACTGAGCGCGGGAATGCATGCTTTCACCGTGGGCCAACGGTGTCCTGATGGCGGATTTCAGTCCGACATAACCTTGAAGATTATCATGCAGCAGAGGTTCCTCAATCCAGCCTAAACCCAGGACGTCAAGTTTGGCGCAATTTACGATTGCATCGCTTCCCAGCCACTTCTGGTTGAGATCCACCAATAATTTGCCGCCATTGCCAAGCTTTTCTTTCGCCCTTACGATGCGCTCGATATCCTCTTCAATATCATCCCGGCCAATTTTGAATTTTATAGTCTGATATCCCCGGGCGATATACTCATCCACCCTGTCCAGGAAATTGTCCAGCGTATCATCCTTTCTGAGATTGATCTCACTGATATAGGAAGGGATAGATGACCGCATGCCGCCGAATATTTTATACAGGGGCTGGTTAAAAATTTTGCCTTTGATATCCCATATCGCTATGTCAATGGCCGCGATAGCCATGAGATTGGCGCCGACGCCCAAGCGCCGCGATTGGCGTTGCAACTTATTCCAGATTTTTTCGTTATCCAGGGGATCCATATCGATAACCAGCGGCGCCAGGTAATTTTCTATCAAGGAGGCAATAGCGGTTCCGCCGACGTCTACCGAATAGGTAAAACCGGTTCCTTTAACGATGGTATCTGTCAGGATTTCAACAATTATAAATTCGATGCCCTGAACTTTGTTGGTGGCATCTTCCCAGGCGACGCTGGGAGGGGTTCTGTACACCGATACGTTGACGTTGCTGATTTTCATGGTTCTCACCCGGTTAAACGTGAACAAGGCCTGCGGTCGTTAAAAAACGGCTATTTATCATAAGGTTATGAATATCAGTCTCATTATCCTTGTTGTGAGTAATTATGTTAATGAATGTTTTCACTGGTGTAATGATATCTTGGACTCTTGTATCCAAGTGTGCAAGATTGGTTCGATGAAAATGTGAACGATGCCGCATATTGCAGCTCAGGCCCTGGGGGACGATCCGTTGATATTCGCGGGGAGGTGATTGTTCAACGCGTAGGAGTTTAGCGCCGGTGAGAAATGCGCATCCGTCGGCCAGAGGGTCATCGAGTATCTTGCAGCGGCTGACGATTTTGCCGCTGCTCCGGTATTAAACCCGCGCCGCGCATGCCCGCAATTGTTCGCGGGAGGCGCCGCCGCCGGCATAAACGCACAGGCCGTTAAACACCATGTGAAAGTAGCGCGCCAGTTCACCCGCCTCAACGGTATCGTCCAGATCGCCCTCTTGCTGGCCGCGCTGAAAACGATCGGTCAGCAGGCTTGTCACCCGATTACGGCGGTACGCCAAGGCAATGGGGACGTCGGCATTACCGGTGCCGATATTCCGGTGGATGGCGGATGGGCGCAGGTGTAAACGCGCGTCGCGAAAACGTAAATGATATTATCCGCAAGGGGTGCCTGGGACGGCAAATGTTAACGGTGTATGATGTCATCATGAATATAAAAACAC
>NZ_DASWOM010000034.1:0-3131 GCF_036398755.1 Acerihabitans sp.
TTCCACTGACAAAAAGGAGTCCGCATATGGGACTGCTCGTAGAAGGCAAATGGCAAAACAGCTGGTACGACACCAAATCCACCGGCGGGCACTTCGAACGCTCGGCAGCGCAGTTCCGTAACTGGATAACCGCCGACGGCAAAGCCGGCCCCGACGGACGCGGCGGTTTCGCCGCGGCCAACCACCGCTATCATCTCTATGTCTCCCTGGCCTGCCCCTGGGCGCACCGCACCCTGCTGATGCGCAAGCTCAAGGGCCTGGAAAACCTGATCCCGGTGTCCGTGGTCCACCCCCTGATGCTGGAAAACGGCTGGACCTTCGCCACCGATTTTCCCGCCGCCACCGGCGACCCGCTCTATGGCAAAAACTACCTCTACCAGCTGTATCTCGAGGCCGACCCCCGCTACAGCGGACGCACCACGGTACCGGTACTATGGGACAAGGTTGAAAAGACCATCGTCAGCAATGAATCGGCGGACATCATCCGCATGTTCAACAGCGCCTTCGATGGGGTCGGCGCCCGCGCCGGCGACTATTACCCCAAGGATCTGCGCGCGCGGATTGATGAAATCAACGGCTGGGTCTACGACCAGGTCAACAACGGCGTCTACAAAGCCGGCTTCGCCACATCACAGCAAGCCTATGATGAAGCGGTGGAAGGGGTATTCGCCGCGCTGGATAAGCTTGAGGAGATACTGGGCCGCCATCGCTACCTGACCGGCGACCGGCTGACCGAGGCGGACCTGCGCCTCTGGACCACGCTTATCCGTTTTGATCCGGTCTATGTCACCCATTTCAAATGCGATCGCCGCCGCATCGGCGATTATCTCAACCTCTCGGGCTTCCTGCGCGAAATTTACCAGATGCCCGGCATCAGCGACACGGTGGATTTTGCCCATATCCGCAACCATTACTACCGCAGCCACGCCACGCTCAATCCCCACGGCATCATCTCCATCGGACCGCAGGAGGATCTGGACGAACCGCACGGCCGCGACGATCGTTTCGGCCCGGCGGAGGAAAGCTGACCGACGCGGGACGCTCAGGCAAACAATTTGGGTATCTCACGCAAAAACCAGGATTTGGCCTCGCCCATGCTGTCGCGGCGCCAGGCCATGATAATATCGTTCTCCATGCTGTATTCCGGACCCACGACCCGCAGGCGTCCGGCGGCAATGTCCTCGGCCACCAGCGGATACGGCATGGTGGCCACGCCCAGGCCGGCCAGCAGCGCCCGGTGCTTATCCTGCATGGAGCTTAGCGTCAGGCGTTGCTGCTTGTCCAAAAGCTGCACGGTCAGCACCGGCCGCTCGCGGGCGGTGTCGGCTATGGCGATGCCGCGGTATTTTACCCGGGTCAACTCGGACAGCGGCTCCGGTTCCTGGTGAATGGGATGATCCGGGCTTGCCACGTAGACATTGAGGATTTTATACAGCTTACGGCTGTTGATTTCCGACGAGGTGCGAAAATGCATATCCGGCGCGATAACGATATCGGCCCGCCCCTGTTCCAGCCGCTCCCAGGCCCCGGCCAGCACTTCGGTAATAATCGACACCTGGGTATTGGCCTTGCGCGCCAGCTTCTCGATTAAGGGGTACAGCTTTTCGCTCGGCACCAGGGCTTCCGTCACCACGGTTAAATGGGTTTCCCAGCCGCGCGCCAGCGCTTCGGCGTCGGTGGTAAGTTTATCCGCCGCTTCCAGCAACACCCGCCCGCGCTCCAGCAACATCCTTCCGACGTTGGTAAACTTGGTGCGATGCCCCGAGCGGTCGAACAGCACCACGTCCAGCTCTTCTTCCAGTTTTTGCATGGTATAACTCAACGCCGACGGCACCCGGCCCAGTTCATCCGCCGCCGCGGCAAAGCTGCCGCGGCGGTCGATGGCGTCCATCACCCGTAATGCTTCCAGCGTTAATGCCCGTTCTCTCGCCATGCCCGGTCTCATTCAGGAAATTTGAATATACTGACCAGATTAACTTGCTAACAATCCGCCGTCCATACCCTTACTATTTATAAAATAAAGTTTTGACGCCTGCGGCCCCATATCGCCAGGCGCTATGATATGCACGCCATCCGTCCCTACATACAAAAAAATGGGCAATCCACCCATCCAGAATAAGCAGACAGAGCCATGATTACTTTCAGAACGGCGAAACAGTGCGGCCATGCCGACTACGGCTGGCTCCAGGCGCGTTATACTTTTTCCTTCGGCCATTTTTTCGATCCGCAGATGCTCGGCTATGCCTCCCTGCGCGTGCTGAACCAGGAAGTGCTGGCGGTGGGCGCCGCCTTTCAGCCGCGCGCCTATCCCTCGGTGGATATCCTGAACCTGATCCTCCAGGGACAGGCGGAATACCGCGACAGCGAGGGCCGCCATATCCAGGTCGCCACCGGCGACGCCCTGCTGCTGGCGGCGCAGGCCGGCGTTACCTACAGCGAACAAAATATCGGTTCGACGCCGCTGACCCGCCTGCAGCTGTGGATGGATGCCTGTCCGTCGCGGGAAAACGCCGGGGTCCAGCGCCTGGCGCTGTCCGACCAGCCCCATCTGCTGCTGGCCTCGCCGGACGGCGAAGACGGCAGCCTGCAGTTGCGCCAGCAGGCCTGGGTGCATCATGTGCGGCTTGAGGCCGGCCAAAGCCTGATGCTTGAATTAAAGGGGTCGCGTGCTTATCTGCAATCGGTGCATGGGACGATTAACATCGACAGCCCGCTCGAAACGGCCCCCCCGCCTCGCCACGGCGGCGCGAGCCAGGGCGACAGCGCCGACGGCGCGGCCAATCCCACCCTGCTGACCTGCGGCGACGGCGCGTTTATTCACAATGAGCGCCGCGTTAGGCTACGGGCGCAAACGCCGCTGCGGGCTTTATTGATTGATCTGGCGGATTAAGCGCGGAATTGAGGTCGGCGGGCAAAAAAAAACCCCATGCCATAAATAAGCATGGGGCTAACGCGATAATAGAGTTGACCGGTAAGCCGGGTTCTGTCGAGGACAATCATTCATCTAGGCCAGCGCTCGCGCGCTGGCTCAAGCAGCCTACCCGGGTTCAGTACGGGCCGTACCTTGTGAACCCCTATTTGGCCTTGCTCCGGGTGGAGTTTACCATGCCACAAACTGTTGCCAGCCGCGC
>NZ_DASWOM010000035.1:0-11245 GCF_036398755.1 Acerihabitans sp.
ACCCGGTATTCATAATCGATATCAATACCCTGTACCGCCGGGTCGTCCGAGTTGATGGTGGCGAGAATGCCGTGCTCAAGGAATTGCTTTAACGGGTGTTCCGCGAGCGAGCGCACCGTGCTGGTCTGCACATTGGAGGTCAGGCAGCTTTCGATACCGATGCGATGCAGCGCCAAGAAATCCATCAGCGCCGGATCCTCAATGGCCTTTACGCCATGGCCGATGCGTTCCGCCCCCAGTTCATGGATGGCCTGCCAGATGCTCTCGGGACCGGCGGCCTCGCCGGCGTGCACGGTAATGCGCAGACCGGCGTCGCGGGCGCGGGTGAAATGGCTCAGGAACAGGCTGCCGGGGAAACCAATCTCATCGCCGGCCAAGTCCAGGGCGGTGATGCCGTCGCGGCAGGCGAGGAGAGCCTCCAGTTCCTGCAGGCAGGCATCCTCGCCAAAGGTGCGGCTCATAATGCCGATAAGCCGGGCCTGGGTGGCAAAATCGCGGCAACCGTCCCGCACACCCGCAATCACCGCTTCCACCACGCCCTGTAGCGGCAGACCATGCTTCATGGCCATATAATAGGGCGAAAAGCGCAGCTCGGTGTAATCCAGTCCCACCCGGACGGCATCCTCGACGTTTTCATACGCCACGCGGCGGCAGGCCTCCAGCGAACCGAGCACCGCCACGCCCCAATCCAGCTTTTGCAGAAAACTGACCAGATCCGGCTCGGTATGGCTGACCTGCACATGCGCACGCAGGTCATCGAGGTTATCCGCCGGCAACGCCATACCGAACTGGCGACCCAGATCGAGGATGGTCTGCGCGCGGATATTGCCGTCGAGGTGGCGATGGAGATCGGTCAGGGGAAGGGATTTATCAATCATTGGCAACAGTCTTATTCTGATGAAATATTGCCTGATTATAACGTGTTTCCGAATAGTCAGCAGAGAATGGTTATCTTGCCTTGGAAGTGATAAGCATGGATCTCAAACGACAGCAAAATGGGAGGAAGCTCGCGCAAGGGTATAATTAATACCGCGCCTGCGGCGCGGCGGATGGGGATGATAGCGCCTGATTGAAAGAAACCGTCGCGGCGCGGAACCGGGACGATCGCTCAGGCATCAAAGGTTTAAGATTGCGGAACCACCGGTGACTGCGCCGGCGGCGTGTCGCTTTCCGGTAAACCGAACAGGCCGAACAGGCCCATAAAGTTTTGCAGCGACATCTTCTGCCCGTTCAGGTTGACCTGGTTGTCGGCATACTGGAAGCTGCTGCTCAAGGTATTGTCGTTGACGGTGGTCAGCTTGAACATTTGGCCCATGGCCGCCAGGCCCTGCACCTGCTGCTTGGCCAGCTTCTGGGCGTCCTCGTCGTTGTAGCCCTGGAGCCGGGCGAACCGGGTGGTGGTCTCGGTGGCCATGTCCAGTGGTACGGTGAGCTTGGCGTCGACTTTATTGACAAACCGCGCCCACAGTTGATCCGGCGTCGTTGGCGCAGTGGGCGCCTGGGTTGGGTCGTTAAGGTTAAGCGTCAGGTTAAAGGCGCTTTCCCCTTTGCTGTTTTTCCAGCTGAACGGCGCAATGGTCAGGTACGGACTGCCTTTTAGCGCCAGCGGCAGGTTCTGGAACAGCGCCTGGCTGATCAACTGCTGCTGGGCCGCCGGATCGGCCTGGCCGGTTTGCTGCACGATCTGCTGCACCTGGGCGTGGTATTTTTCGCTGAAATCGGCGATAGCCTTGGGATCGAGGTTTGACAGCCTGATGACCAGCCGGCCGGCGCCGAAATCCTGCCCTTGCACATGCAGCGCATCCAGATTATACGCCACCTGCGCATTGAGTTTATCCGCCTCCTCGTTGACGCTGGTCACCTGGGACAGGCCATCGGCGCTGAGCATATCCTTGCCGTCGATATTGTACACCAGCGTTTTGGCCTTCATGGTGTTGTCGCCGACGCTGTAGTCCAGTTTGCCTTTATGGGTGGTGCTGTCGAGGCGGAAGTCCTGCACGGTAAGCTGTTCATGCTGTTGCCATTGGTTTAGACCGCCGATCAGCAGGCTGGCGATGCCGCCGTCAAACGACATTTTATTCATGTCATGGTCTATCGCGGCGTTAAAGGTGCCGCCGCTGGTGCGCAGTACTGTGGTGGGACTGTTGTAATCCAGGGCCATGACATCGATGACCGATACCGTATCGCCGTTGTACGCCACACGGGTGAGGGCGGTCACCGGCGGCTGGCCCTTGCTGGCGTCGAACAGCGGTTTTACCAGCGGCGTGGCCGCCAACCGGCTATGCACCGAAGCCATGCTGGGGATCAGCACGCCTTTCTTCAATTGGCCAAACGGCAGCGGACCATGGTCTATGGCTTCATTGATCACCAGGCGATCGCCCGGGTTCAGGGGTTTATTCTCGCCGGTGCTGCCGTCGGACACCAGCACCAGGTTTACGTGGCTGGAAAACAGGCGGCGCTGATAGTCTTCGATAACCAGATTGACGCCGAGCTCAGGGAAGGCCGCCTTGAGGCGGGCATTGGCGTCGGCGACCACCGCCGGCAGGCGCTGCTCGAACTGTTTGCCGGTATACCACGCGCTAGTGGTCCAGGCCGCGCCGAGAACAATAATCACGCCAACCGCTACGAGTGTTTTTTTCATACTTTGTTCATCCTTATTATAATGTCCTGTTCCAGATTGACCAACCGCCCAATGGCGTGGGCAAAATACGGGTTTATGCTCGTCATCTTTCCCTTTGCCCTTTATGGTTCTAATAATAGCAACTGTCCGCCAAGGCGTGGCGGGTGTTGTCACAGTTCGTTATATACCCGGGCCAGGCGGCCGTTGCCGCGGACGTTTACCGGCGATTCGCCGGCCGTCAGAAACGCGGATTCACCGGGTTTAAGCGTCAGGCTGCCGCCGTTTTTTTCCAATATCGCCTGTCCGTCGACGCAAAATACAATGGCCGCGCTGTCCTGGGCCAGTGTTTGGGGCACCGATGACAGGTTATGCAGCGCAAAGGCGAAGTCCGCCACCGGAATGGGGAAGCGCAGGGCGCCGTTTTCATTCACCGGCCTGGCCAGCAGTTGATCCTCCGGTTTGGCGATAAACTGGACATTGGCCAGTAGTTCGGGCACGTCGATATATTTCGGGGTAAGGCCGGCGCGCAGGACATTGTCGGAATTGGCCATCACCTCCAGCGCCTCGCCGCGCAGATAGGCGTGTGGCGTTTCGGCGTAGAGGAACATCGCCTGGCCGGGCTTGAGCGTAATGACATTGAGCAGCAACGGCGAAAACAAGCCGCAGTCGTCCGGGTAATCCGCGGCAATATTGCTGATGGTCGCCCAGGGTTCGCCGTGCTGCTGTCCAAGGGTGGATTTCAGCACATCGAGGGCCAGGGATTTGTCCTCGCCGCTCATGCTCAGCAAATCCCCAAAAAGCTGCGCCAAATGTGTTTCATCTGGGTGCTGCAAAAAATGCGCTATAGCGGGATGAGCGCCCGCCACCGGCTGCAGCAAGGAAACGATGGCGCTCAGTTCCCGAAAACCATTCATCGCCTGGAAGGGGGTTAGCGCAAAGACCAGTTCAGGTTTGTGGTTGGCGTCTTTGTAATTACGATTGCCCGCGTCAAGGGGGACGCCACGGTCGTTTTCCAGGGCAAAACCGCGTTCAGCCGCGCTTTTGCTGGGATGGACCTGAATGGACAACGGTTCCTGCGCGCACAGAACCTTGAACAGGAACGGCAGTTCGCCAAAACGGCCGGCGACCGCCGCGCCCAGGACGGCCTCGGGCTGCCGTGCGATATAGTCCCGCAAGGACATTTCCCCGCCCCGATCGTCGTCGATGCGCGAACTGCTTTTGGGGTGCGCGCCCATCCACAGCTCGGCCATCGGCTGCTGGCCGGGGTTGGCGATGCCATACAGACGGGTGAGGGCGTCTTTACTGCCCCAGGCATAATGCTGTACCGAGTTGATCATTTTTTTCATGGATTTGCTGCCCTTACTGAATCCTAAATGTGATAACGCGAGGCGGTCGCATAATGGTAAGCTTTTCTCCGACGCTATACTATCAACGTCAGTCTATCAAAGACAGGCTATCAATGTCCCGTTCGCGTGGCGTAGCGGCCGGGCAGGATATTGATCTTTAGGAAGAATACCAGGAGGAAAAATGGCAGTTACCCGCATAGAAAAAGATTCCATGGGCCCGATCGAGGTGCCGTCCGAGCGCTTATGGGGGGCGCAAACGCAACGTTCCCTTGAACATTTTCGTATTTCCAGCGAAAAAATGCCGCCGGCGCTTATCGATGCGCTGGCACAAACCAAACGCGCCGCCGCCGAGGTCAATAAAGATTTAGGTTTATTGCCCGCTGAACGCGCCGACGCCATTATCCGCGCGGCGGATGAAGTGCTGGCCGGCGGCCATCCGCTGGAGTTCCCCCTGGCCATCTGGCAGACCGGCTCTGGCACCCAGAGCAATATGAACATGAACGAGGTGCTGGCCAACCGCGCCAGCGAGCTGCTGGGCGGTGAGCGCGGCGAAGGGCGCATGGTGCATCCCAACGACGATGTCAACAAAAGCCAAAGCTCCAACGACGTATTTCCCACCGCCATGCACGTGGCCGCCGTTGTGGCGCTGCGTGAACATCTCATCCCGCAGTTAAAAACCCTGCGCGCCACGCTTGCGGAAAAATCAGCCGCTTTCGCCGATATCGTTAAAATCGGCCGCACCCATTTGCAGGACGCCACGCCCCTGACCCTGGGACAGGAAATTTCCGGCTGGGTGGCGATGCTCGATCATAACCTTACCCATATCGAACACAGCGTGCCGCACCTGAGCGAGCTGGCTCTGGGCGGCACGGCGGTGGGCACCGGACTCAATACCCATCCCGAATATGCGGTACGGGTCGCCAAAGCGCTGGCGGACTTGACCAAACAGCCTTTTGTCACCGCGCCGAACAAGTTTGAAGCGCTCGCCACCTGCGACGCACTGGTCCATGGCCACGGCGCGCTCAAAGGCCTGGCCGCGTCGCTGATGAAAATCGCCAACGATGTGCGCTGGCTGGCCTCGGGTCCGCGCTGCGGCATCGGCGAAATCAGCATACCCGAAAACGAACCCGGCAGTTCCATCATGCCCGGCAAGGTGAACCCGACCCAATGCGAAGCCATGACCATGCTGTGCTGCCAGGTCCTGGGCAATGACGCGGCAATCAATATCGGCGGCGCATCCGGTAATTTTGAATTAAATGTCTACCGGCCGATGATTATCCATAATTTCCTGCAATCGGTACGCCTGCTGGCCGACGGCATGGACAGTTTTAATCATCATTGCGCGGTGGGCATCGAGCCAAACCGCGCGCGCATCGATCAACTGCTTAACGAATCGCTGATGCTGGTGACCGCGCTTAATACCCATATCGGTTATGACAAATCGGCGGAGATTGCCAAAAAGGCCCATAAAGAGGGGCTGACGCTGAAAGCCTCGGCGCTTAAGCTTGGTTATCTCAGCGCCGATGAGTTTGATCAATGGGTGCGGCCGGAGGACATGGTGGGCTCATTGAAAAGCTGAACGGGATTGACCGCTGCGGTTACCCGGGCTGGCTTACGGTTAACCGCAGCGGTGGATGGGTCTCGTTCAGGACGCCACGTACAGGTGCAACCGTTCAATCAGTAAACGCATGGGTAAAGCCGCCGGTTTGTATTTATGGCGTACGCCATCGCGGTTGTAATCCAGGAGTCCGCCAAGTTTCGGCACCGGCGCGCCGGAGGACTGCCGGCATAGCACAATCAGCGGGGAAGGGCAGGCGTACTGCACCTGCCTTTGGCTGTCCTGATACCAAACCCTGGCGATTGGCTGAACCTTAACCGGTCTTTTTATCTTGAGCACAATATCGGGGGGCAATTTACTGACCTCGTCGATTTCCCGCCGCACGCGTTCGGCCCACTGCGTTTTATCGTAAGGCGGCACCGCCCGCCCGGCGTCCAGGCTTTTTTGCAGCATCGCCAATACCTCCTTGCGCGTCAGGTTCTTGATAATCTGTTTATTGGCCCAGCCAAAGCGTACGCTTGCCGGGTCGGTAAGCGTTTGCAGCGCGCGGTAGGCGCTCAGGGTTTTTAAGCCGCGCAGGTGGGTATGGACAAACTCGAACCGCAGCTCGGGCGGCAGTTGCGATTCCACCGTTACCATATGGGCCAGTTCGGCTTTCAACAGGTTTATCTCCGCGGTTAACGTCTGCGCGGTTTGATATTGCGCGTCATCGACGGAAAAGCAAAGCGCGCCGGGCAGGCGAATGGCCGCCTTGGCGCTGGTGTCTTGTTTTTGATGATAGATAAACATGCGCTGGAAGTGCGCCAGGCCCAGCTCCTGCGCTGGCGCCCCCACATGCTGGGTCACCTTGATTGACGCTATGTCTTCATGTTCCTTGCCTTTTGCCACCTCCGGCAGTTCAAAAACCCTGCCGGCAAGCAAACGGAACCCGCCCAAACGTTGCTGCCATTGCGTGAGCTGGGTTTGTAACTGGTTAAAGCGTTGATTCAGACGTTCAATCAGATCAAGGGAAGCCATGGGTTAACTCATTTTAGTTACAACATACATATCAGTATAATCATAAATCCCTCACTTAACCATCGCATTTAATATTCGCCTGGCAGCCATAAAAGGGGAAAATCGCCACGGGTCGGCGGCGAATTGGCGCGATATCGGATATGGGCAAGGGGGTAGCGGCGATCCTCGCCGCCTGTGGCTAGCAAACGGCGCGCAGTTCCGGTAAGCGGTTCAGCCGGCGGGCAACATATATCCCCAGCAGCAGCATAATGGCGATAAAGATCACCACACCGGTCCAGGCAAAACCATGCCAGAAAAAGCCGCCAACGGTACCGGCAACGCTTGAACCGACATAATAACAGAATAGATAAAGCGAAGAAGCCTGACCTTTGGCGCGCCGGGCGCGGCGGCCAATCCAGGCGCTAGCGGTGGAGTGCGCGGCGAAAAAACCGGCGGTAAACAGCATCATGCCGCCCAGTATTGCGATCAGGGAGGAGAACCAGGTCAGTAAAAGCCCGGCGAGCATAATCGACATCGACACCATCAGTACCGGCCCGCGGCCATAGCGACCGGAAAGACTGCCGGCCTTGGGCGAGCTAATGGTGCCGGTCAGATACACGACGGACAGCAGGCCGACCGTGGCCTGGCTCAAAAACCAGGGGCCGGCGAGCAGACGATAGCCAATATAGTTAAACAGGGTTATAAACGATCCCATCAACAAAAAGCCTTCGATAAACAGCAACGGCAGGCCGGCATCGCGAAAGTGCAGGCGGAAATTGATCGCCAAAGTCCGCGGTTTAAGCGAACCGGCGCGAAAATGGCGCGACGCGGGCAGGATGCGCCAGAACATCAGCGCGGCGCCCAGCGCGACCACGCCGATGGCGCCGACGGCAATGCGCCAACTGAAGAAATCCGTCAGCACCCCGCTGATAAGCCGGCCGCTCATGCCGCCGATAGAATTACCGCTGATATAAAGCCCCATCGAAAACGCCACCACGCTTGGATGGATTTCCTCGCTGAGGTAAGTCATCGCCACGGCGGCCACGCCGCTTAAGGAAAGGCCGACCAGCGCGCGGAAAATCAAAATGTCCTGCCAGCCGGTCATAAACGCGCTGATAATGGTAAACAGCGCCGCCAGCAGCAGCGAGACCACCATCACCGCCTTTCTGCCCACGGCATCGGACAGCGGACCGGTAAACAGCAGCCCCAGGGCCATCAGTCCGGTGGCGGCTGACAAGGATAAACTGCTGGTTGCCGGCGAAACGCCGAATTCCTGCGATAGTACCGGCAATATCGGCTGTACACAGTAAAGCAGGGCAAATGTCGCCAGGCCGGCGGAAAACAACGCCAGGGTGACGCGAATAAACTGTGGGGTGCCGCGTTTGATATAAGGCGTTTTGACGGGTACGGCAAAATCAGGCGCTTTGACTGCGGGCGTCTCACGGGCGGGCGCACCGGTACGCGATAGGGTGTTCACAATAATTCCTCGGAAAGCAAAAAAAATCCACAGACGGCAGGCAGTCTTTGGTCACAATGCGAAAATGATAGGAACAAACCAATTTGATGTCTAATATATTAATACTCTCATTTGATATGTTTAAAATATGAATATCGAACTGCGACATCTGCGCTATTTTATCGCCGTGGCTGAAACGCTTCATTTTGGCAGAGCGGCGGAGAAATTACATATTTCCCAGCCGCCGCTCAGCCAGCAGATCCAGATCCTAGAGCAGATGGTCGGCGCCAGGCTGCTTGAGCGCAATAACCGCAACGTCAGGCTCACGCCCGCGGGAAAACAATTCCTGGAACAGGCCTGGTCGATTATCGAACAGGTAAACCAGGCGGCGGAACGGGCCGCCAGGATCCATCGCGGCGAATCCGGTGAAATCACCATCGGCTTTACGTCTTCGACGCCGTTTAACCAGCGTATATCGGCAAGTCTGCTGGCGTTTCGTCAACAGCATCCCGCGGTACACATACAAATGGTTGAAACCAATACCAAGCAGCAGATTGAACCCCTGATGAGCGGAAAGTTCGATATGGGGGTTATGCGCAACACACCGCTGCCGGAGGCGTTGGGTTACCAACTGCTGCTGCGGGAGCCCCTGGTGGCGGTGGTGCATCAGGATCACCCTTTAGCTGGCGCGGCGGGAGGGCGTATCAGCGTTTTGCAACTGGCCAGCGAACCTTTCGTGTTTTTCGACCGTAAGGTGGGCACGGCGCTTTACGACGAAACATTGCTGTTATTAAAAGGGTTTGGCATCACGCCCTATATCACCCAGGAGGTGGGGGAGGCAATGACCATTATCGGCCTGGTGTCCGCGGGCCTGGGCGTATCCATCCTGCCAGCGTCTTTTGCGCGCATCAACGTCGATAGCGTGCGCTATCTATCGCTAGAGGAGCCTCAGGCAAAAACCGAGGTCTGGCTGGTTACCCACAGACAGAAGGAGCTTTCTGCCGCTGCCCAGATGCTGATCAATTTAATGTTACAACAATAATGCTAGTATGGTTGTTATGTGCGGTAAATCACATAACTAATCAAATATTTGACGGCTAATATTAAAAGTCACACCATAGCCCCAATATATTATTTTATAGCGTGAAAATATCAGGAGCAAGGTGAGTGATTGGCCATGGTCAACCAGGACATATCGATCAAATCAAGCAGACTAACGCGGGAGTGGTGTATCGCCTGATTGATTCATTCGGTCCTATTTCGCGTATCGCCTTGTCAAAACTCGCCAGGCTCGCGCCTGCCAGTATTACGAAAATTGTGCGCGAATTGGTCGAGGCCCATCTGGTCACCGAAACCGAATATCAGGAAAATGGCCAACGCGGCCGGCCGGCCATCGGACTGGTGGTCGATACCCAGGCATGGCATTTTCTTTCGGTGCGCATCGGTCATGGCACCATGACCCTGGCGCTGCGGGAACTCAGCAGTAAGCTTATCGTCGAGGATACCGTGCCGCTGCCGGCCGAGGCGCCGGAACCGCTGCTGGTTCGCCTGATTCAAACCATCGATCGGTTTTTTATTCGGCATCAGCATCAACTGGAACGCCTTACCGCCGTGGCGGTGACGCTGCCGGGCATTATCGACGCCGCGGCCGGCATGGTGCACCGCATGCCATGGTACGACGTCAATAATATGGCCCTGGGACCGGCCCTGAGCGAACACATCGGCGTGCCGGCCTACCTGCAGCATGATATTTGCGCCTGGACCATGGCCGAAGCGCTTTACGGCGCGGCGCGCGGATGCAATGACGTTATCCAGATCGTTATCGATCACAACGTGGGCGCCGGGGTGATAACCGGCGGCACGTTATTGCACGGTAGCAGCCGCAGCCTGGTGGAGATTGGTCATACTCAGGTCGAACCCTATGGCAAACGTTGTTATTGCGGTAACCGCGGCTGCCTGGAAACGGTGGCGGGGATGGAAAGCATCATGGACCTGACCCGCCAGCGGCTGGCGCTGAATAGCCATTCCATCATGAATGACGCGGCGGTAAGCGTAGAGTCCTTGTGCCAGGCGGCCATGGATGGCGATACCCTGGCGCGGGACATCATCGTCGGCGTCGGCAATAGTGTGGGACGCATACTGGCCATCATGGTCAATCTGTTTAATCCGGAAAAAATCCTGGTCGGCTCTCCGCTAAATCAGGCCTCGGATATTTTATTTCCGGTCATCCTGTCCAATATACGTCAACAATCGCTGCCGGATTACAGTAAAGACATCAGCGTGCAGGCGACGCGATTTAAAAATCAGGGCACCATGCCCGGCGCCGCGCTGGTTAAAGATGCGCTTTATGACGGCTCATTATTATTGAAGCTGGTCCAGGGGTAAGACTATAAATATTGAGCTAACGCAAGCCGTGACCAGCCCATATCGGTTACATTTTATCTCAACCCATCACCTTATCCAAACATGTCCAATGGATTAACGCCAGGCTGGAGTCGTCATGTTAAAACGTATTTTTGTCGCCGGTACGGACACCGCGGTTGGCAAGACCATTGTCTCGCGCGCCATTTTGCAATATCTGGCGGCTCGCGGGCTCAGCGTTGCCGGCTACAAGCCTATCGCCAGGGGCAGTCAGGAGACGGCGGAAGGCCTGCGCAATAAAGATGCCCTGGTGCTGTGCGCTTCCTCCACGCTGCAGCTCCCTTATGAGCAAATCAATCCCATTACCCTGCGCGAGGAGGAAATCAGCGCCTATTCCGGCGATGACATCGATTACGGCCTGATGTCGCGCGGCCTTCAGCACCTGACTGGCCTGGCCGAGATGGTGGTGGTGGAAGGCAGCGGCGGCTGGCGTACCATCATGAGCGATTATCGGCCGTATTCCGATTGGGTAGTGCAGGAACAACTGCCGGTGGTGCTGGTTATCGGTATTAAGCTCGGCTGTATTAACCATGCATTGTTAACCGCCGAAGCCATTATTAATGATGGCCTGCCTTTATTAGGCTGGGTCGCTAATCGTATTAATCCAGGATTGGCGCATTATGCTGAAATAATGGATATATTGCGTAATAAGATCCCGGCCCCTCAGCTGGGGGAATTACCTTATTTACCCAGGCCGGAGCAACGCGACCTTTCCGGTTATATCAATATGAGTGATATTTTCCAACTGAGTAATACTGCCAGTAGCACTATTTAATCCATCCCCCATACTCTAACAATGCCCAAATCCATACCCGATTAGGGCATTGCGCGCCGATCGAGGCCCCCGC